>JAUXVD010000005.1 GCA_030684575.1 Nitrospirota bacterium
GAGATGGTCATGCCGGGCGATAATGTGAGTGTGACGGGTGAGCTGATTAGCCCGATTGCGATGGATCAAGGGCTGCGGTTCGCGGTGCGCGAGGGCGGCAAGACTGTCGGTTCTGGCGTCGTCACCGAAATTCTGGCGTAATGATTGGTTGGATGAATAGAGGAATGAATGGTTAAGGTTGAACAAAGAATCAGAATTCGGTTGCGCGGGTTTGATTATCGCGTCCTGGACCAGTCTGTGGCGGAAATCGTCGAGACGGTTCGCCGAAGTGGAGCGAAAATCGTCGGACCGATTCCACTCCCTACGCGCATTGAGAAATTTACGGTGCAAAGTGCGACGCATGCGGACAAAAAAGCTCGTGAGCAGTTTGAGATCAGAACGCACAAGCGTTTGATGGACATCATGGATGCGACACCTGAGACCATGGACTCGCTGATGAAGTTGAATTTGGCTGCTGGCGTAGATGTCGAGATTAAGCTTTAATTGTAGTTGATTGACAAGGAACGTCACACATGACGAACGGGTTATTGGGTAAAAAGCTGGGGATGACCCAGATATTTGATGAGACGAGGTTCACGCCTGTCACCGTCATCGAAGCTGGTCCTTGCCGAGTGGTAACGATCAAGACGAAAGAGCGCGACGGATATGAGTCGGTTCAGTTGTCTTTTGGTGAGGTGAAGGAGCGCAAGCTCTCGAAGGCTGAGCTGGGACACCTGAAGAAGACGGATGCGCCGGCCACGCGCGTTCTGAGAGAGTTTCAGAAGGTTGGCGAGGTAGAGGTGGGGCAATCCATTAAAGTCGATATCTTTAAAAAAGGCGACTGGGTTGATGTCATCGGGATTTCCAAGGGGAAGGGATTTCAGGGTGTGGTGAAACGGCATCATTATGCCGGTGGTCCTGAATCTCACGGCTCAATGTTCCATCGCCATCCTGGTTCGATGGGCGCGAGTTCGTATCCTTCTCGTGTCTGGAAGGGCAAGACCTTGCCTGGACACATGGGCGCGAAGCAGATTACGGTGCAGCGATTGAAAGTTATTGAATCCAGGCCTGATGAGAACTTGCTGTTTGTTCGGGGGGCGATCCCTGGTGCAGCAAATGGACTGATCATGGTGAGAAAGTCGAAGAAGGGGTAGGTCATGCCCACGGTAGATGTTGTTGATTTGAAGAGACAGAAGGTCGGGTCCGTCGAACTTCCTGAGGAAGTGTTTGGCTGCAAGCTGCACACGGCCTTGGTTCATGAAGCGGTGGTGATGCAGCGTGCGTGCGAACGTCAAGGTACGGCATCGACATTGCGACGTGGCGAAGTGGCGGGATCAGGGAAGAAGCCATGGAAGCAGAAGCATACGGGGCGGGCTCGAGCCGGGTCGATCCGCTCACCTGTATGGCGCCACGGCGGGTCGGTATTTGGTCCGAAGCCGCGTGACTATTCCTATAGCATGCCAAAAAAGAAGTATCGCGCTGCGCTTCAGAGCGCGTTATCTGCCAAGTTGGCAGATGGGCAAATTGTGATTGTGTCGAATCTGTCGTTGGATCAGCCGAAAACGAAGCTGTTGGCTCAAGTGCTGACGAACTTTGGGCCCGGTGCATATGCCTTGATTGTGGCTGGCGAGGGACATCCTGGATTGGCTCAAGCTGCAGGTAATTTACCAAACGTATGTGTTGTGGGTCCTGAGGGATTGAACGTCTACGACATTGTTCGGGCTGAGTTGATTCTGATCCCTGAGCGGGAATTGCCGCGGGTGAAGGAGGTCTGGTCATGAAGGCGGGTCTCCATAGCATTCTGTTGCAGCCCTTATTGACGGAAAAGATTACGGCCATGCGGGAAGCCAATAATACCGTGGCTTTCCTTGTTCATCCGGATGCCAACCGTGTCCAGATCAAGCAAGCGGTCGAAACGCTCTTGAAGGTAAAAGTTGAGCGGGTGAATGTGATGAACGTGCGCGGGAAGGTGAAGCGTTTAGGGCGTTTCTCTGGCAAGAGATCAGACTGGAAGAAGGCCTTCGTCAAGCTCAAGCAAGGCGAAAAATTGGAGCTCTACGAGAGCGCATAGCGTGACGCTGCACCGAGATTAACTCGGTGTATTGGAAGGACGACTGTAGCATGGGAATCAAAGTATTTAAGCCGAGAACCCCTGGGCGTCGCGGAATGACCGCGGTGACGACCGAGGATCTCTCGAAGAAGCGACCAGAGAAATCGTTGACCTCGTTCCGTCGCAGCACCGGTGCGCGTAACAACGAGGGGCGGACAACCGTACGATTCCGTGGGGGTGGACATAAGCGCCTCTATCGGAAGATCGATTTTCGTCGAGATAAGAGCGGGATTCCTGGCACCATTGCCGCGCTTGAATACGACCCAAATCGTTCAGCTCGTATTGCCTTGGTGCATTACAAGGACGGAGAGAAGCGGTATATTCTGGCACCAGTCGGCTTGAAGGTCGGGGATGTTGTGCAGGCCGGTCTTGGCACTGAGGTTCGCGTTGGAAATGCCTTGCCATTGTCCAGCATGCCATTGGGTACGACGATCCATAATATCGAGTTGAAGCCTGGTAAAGGCGGACAGCTGATTCGTAGTGCGGGCGGTTCCGCTCAGGTTATGGGCCGCGATGGCGAGTATATTCAGGTGCGACTCAGGTCCGGAGAAATGCGTCGGATTCTTGCGACCTGCATGGCGACGGTCGGGCAGGTTGGCAATACGGACCACGAGAATGTTAGTGTTGGCAAGGCCGGTAGGACGAGATGGAAGGGGCGACGCCCTCATGTGCGCGGTGTCGTCATGAATCCTGTCGACCACCCGCATGGTGGCGGTGAAGGAAAGTCTGGACAGGGTAATCCCCATCCGGTCTCCCCATGGGGTCTCCCGACTAAGGGATATAAGACCAGGAACAATAAGGCGACGGATAAGTTCATTATTTCCCGCCGCAAGTAGGAGTACGCGATGCCGAGGTCTGTAAGTAAGGGCGCATTCGTCGACGATCATCTGCTTGAGAAAGTAGAGCGGATGAATCAGAACAAGGATCGGAAGATCATTAAAACCTGGTCACGACGCTCTACCGTCATTCCAGACATGATCGGACATACCTTCGCGGTTCATAACGGGAAGAAGTTTATTCCTGTGTTTGTGACGGAGAACATGGTGGGGCACAAACTCGGTGAGTTTGCTCCGACCAGATTTTTCAAAGGGCATGGGCATGCCAGGACAGAGAAGTCAGTCGCCCTTAAATAGATGTCAGACCGCGGTCTCGGCAAACTCGATTGGATTGGAATGTTATGGCTGAAGCACAAGCAGTTTTAAAATTTGTCCGTGTCTCCCCGAGAAAAGCTCGTCCGGTGATCGACTTGATCCGCGGGCAGCAAGTTCCGATGGCATTGGCTCTCCTCCGCAATACGCCACGCCAGGCCTGTAAGGTCGTCGAAAAGCTTTTGCGGTCTGCCGTCGCCAATGCGGAGCAAAAAGAGATGGGCGACAGTGATTCCATGGTCGTGTCTAGGGCGTTTGTCGATTGCGGACCGACGCTGAAGCGCTTTCGTGCCCGCTCGCAAGGGCGTGCGAATGCCATTCAGAAGCGCATGAGCCATATTACTGTCGTCGTATCGACGGTAGATGTTAAAGAGAAGCAATAGGTAGCGTCGGCTAACGGAGCCGATTCATTTCCTGGCTGAGTGAGGCATAAGGATTTATGGGTCATAAAACACATCCAATCGGGTATCGACTAGGATACAACGTCAACTGGAGCTCTCGATGGTACGCCAGCAAGGACTATGCGAAGCTACTCCATCAGGATATCAAGATTCGGAAAATGGTCAAGCAGCGTCTTTTTCATGCCGGAGTGGCCAAGATCGAGATCGAGCGATCTGGAGACCAGACCCGTGTGATTATTTCTACCGCGCGTCCTGGTATTATCATTGGTCGAAAGGGTGCCGAGGTTGACAAGCTCAAGGCTGAGTTGGAGAAGATGTATTCCGGACAGGTCTACATTACCGTCAAGGAAATTAAGAAGCCTGAGTTGGACGCCCAGCTGGTTTGTGAAAATGTAGCCACTCAGTTAGAGAAGCGTGTGGCCTTCCGCCGGGCGATGAAACGTAGTGTGCAGTCCGCGCTTCGTCTTGGCGCTCAGGGTATCAAAATCATGGTTGGCGGTCGTCTCGGTGGAGCTGAAATTGCGAGATCTGAATGGTACCGCGAGGGCCGTGTGCCGCTTCATACGCTCAGGGCTGACATCGATTACGGCTTCGCCGAAGCTCACACGACGATGGGGCAGATCGGGATCAAGACTTGGATCTACAAGGGTGAAGTCCTTCCGCTACAGCCTGTTAAAAAAGAATCGCCATTTGAACGCAGAATTGGCTAATTGATGAGGGTATTGTGTTAGCACCAAAGAAAGTTAAGTTTCGCAAAATGATGAAGGGGCGTATGAACGGCAAGGCCTATCGTGGCGGCCAGATTACGCTTGGAGAGTTCGGATTGAAGGCGCTCGAACCGGGCTGGATCACCAGTCGGCAGATTGAGGCAGCGCGTATCGCGATCACTCGTTGCGTGAAGCGCGGTGGTCAGGTCTGGACGAGAATATTCCCAGATAAGCCGATTACCAAGAAGCCGGCTGAAACTCGAATGGGTAAGGGAAAGGGTAATCCGGAGTATTGGGTTGCCGTCGTAAAGCCAGGCAGAATTATGTATGAGATGGACGGTGTGACGCCTGAAGTTGCCAAGGAGGCCTTCCGCTTGGCTTCTCATAAGTTGCCAATTGCCACGAAATACGTTGTTCGCGGCGAGTTTTAATATCGAGTGAATCGGACACAAGGGTAGGGAGCGAGCGCATCCATGGATCTGAAGGAATTACGTCAACTATCGGCACCTGAGCTTGCGGAGAAGTCGCAGCAGCTTACACAGGAGCTTTTTAATCTTCGTTTTCAAATGGGCACCGGGCGGTTAGAGAACCCCATGCAACTGCGAAAGACAAAGCGGTCCATCGCGCAGGTCAAGACGATTCAGCGTGAGCTCGCGCAGGTCGAATCAACTTCTACCACGGCGAAAGGGGCCTGAGGATGGCGGAGTCAGCAAACAAGCGGCGCGAGTGGGTTGGCCGTGTGGTCAGTAATAAAATGGACAAGACCGTCGTAGTCGAGATCGAACGGTCGGTCATACACCCGCTCTATCGAAAGGTACTGCGTCGGGTCACGAAATTCAAGGCCCACGATGAAGCGAACGCATGTAAGGTCGGCGACCGTGTACGCATGGTTGAGACGCGTCCAATCAGTAAAGATAAACATATGCGTGTGATCGAGGTCGTGGAAAAGGGACAGGGAAGCTAGGCGGAGACCGTTTGAAGGGTAGGGGAAACAGGCACTATGATTCAAAGTTATACATACATGGACGTGGCCGACAACTCTGGCGCGAAGCAGGCCATGTGTTTTCATGTGCTCGGTGGCACCAGGCGCCGATATGCGTCTCTCGGAGACATTGTCGTGGTGGCGGTCAAGGAGGCCATCCCTGCGGCAACGGTGAAGAAGGGCGATGTCAGCCGCGCGGTGGTCGTCAGGACGACGAAGGAAGTGCGCCGTGAGGATGGTTCCTATATCAAGTTCGATCGGAATGCCTGCGTACTGATCAATAAAGATGGGGATCCGGTTGGCACGCGTATTTTCGGGCCGATTGCGCGTGAGCTGCGCTGGAAGAAGTTCATGAAGATTATTTCTCTTGCTCCTGAAGTGCTTTAACGAGGGTGGTGACGGCCGGATGAATAAGCAGGCGTTGGCAAAAAGTCGAATTCGTAAGGGCGATGTGGTCGTCGTGATCTCTGGACGCGACCGTGGCAAGTCCGGCAAGGTGCTCTCGGTTGATCCGGGAGTGGGTAAGGTCGTGGTCGAGAAGTTGAATATGATCAAGCGCCACACCAAACCGAATCAGAAAGTCAAGCAAGGTGGCATTCTCGAACGGGAAGCGCCTCTTGCGATCTCCAATGTGATGTACCTGTGTCCTGTGACACAGAAACCAACCCGACTGGGCGTGCGTACGCTCGAAGATGGCAAGCGGGTCCGGTTCAGCAAAAAATCGAACGACTCAGTCGAGTAGGAGTGAGGACGCCAGATGGCGAAGGTTGAATCAGGAAAAGGCAGTAAGACGTCAGAGAAGCGGCCACCCAAGAAAAAAGAAGGGTCGGCTGCCCCTCAGGTGATGGACGAGGCCAGCGAGGAATCCAAGTTTAATCCGCGAATGCGCGAGGCGTACTTGCAGAAAGTTGTACCCGCACTCATGAAAGAGTTCGGTTACAAAAATATCATGCAGGTGCCGAAGGTTGAACGGATTGTGCTGAACGTCGGAATGGGTGAGGCCATTCAGAACGTGAAGCTCTTGGAGAGTGCCGCTGCAGAGCTAGGCTTGATCACCGGTCAGAAGGCTCTTATTACGAAGGCGAAGAAAGCCATTGCGACTTTCAAGCTGCGCCAGGGTATGCCAATCGGCACCAAGGTGACGCTGCGGAGCCGACGCATGTGGGAGTTTCTTGATCGCCTCATCACCCTGTCGTTGCCAAGAATCAGGGATTTTAGGGGTATCTCGCCAAAGTCTTTTGACGGACGAGGCAATTACACTCTTGGGCTGAAAGAACAGCTCATTTTCCCTGAGATTCAGTATGACGAGGTCGCGTCGATCCATGGGATGGACATCACGATCGTCACGACCGCCAAGACGAATGACGAAGGTCGGGCACTATTGAAGCATTTGGGGATGCCATTCCGGACGTAACGTCAAACGAAGGAGCTGTAGGTGTCGAGATTAGCGCTAAGAAATAAATCGTCCGTCAAGGCGAAATTCCCCGTCAGGGACTATCACCGGTGCGGGATCTGCGGCCGCGTACGAGGGTTTTTGCGCCGGTTTAGCATGTGCAGAATTTGTTTTCGATTACTGAGCCTGAAGGGTGAGATTCCTGGGGTTCGGAAGTCGAGTTGGTAGATTATCTGCCTTCCGTGTCGCTGGGCGGTTGATAACCGTCACGAGGCACGAAGAGCGTTGGTGAAAGGGTTGGTATGGTTACAGATCCCATTAGCGATCTATTGGTAAGAATTCAAAACGGACTTCGGCGTCGGCACGAGTCTGTGAGTATGCCGTCCTCCCGCCTCAAGCGAGAGCTTCTTCGGGTGCTCCAGAATGAGGGCTATATTCAGAGCGTCCAGGCGGATATGGCGGATGGCCATCCTGTCCTGAAGGTGCAGTTGCGATATGTGGATGAAGTGCCAGTTGTCACCGGTATGCAACGAGTCAGCAAGCCTGGTCGCCGTGTCTACGTGGGAATCAAGGATATTCCACGAGTCAAGAATGGCATCGGTGTGGCCATCTTGTCGACATCCAAGGGGTTGATGACGGATCAGGAGTCTCGCCGCGCAGGTCTTGGCGGTGAAGTATTGTGCTCGGTGTGGTAAGGGTGAGCGCCAACCAGATTGTCATTGTAGCCGGTTGCTAGAATAACGAGGAATCGATGTCACGCATAGGAATGAAACCAATCCAGATTCCAGCAGGAGTGGATGTTAAAGTTGCTGGCCCTGTTATCTCCGTCAAGGGGCCACTCGGGAAGCTCGATTGGTCGTTGTCTCCAGGTCTTGGGGTCACGATTACGGACGGAGTGCTTACGGTCAATCGCCAGAACGAGGATCGGCATGTCCGTGCGATGCATGGGCTGACCCGCGCAGAGCTAAGTAACATCGTCCAGGGTGTGACAAAGGGTTACGAGCGTAATCTGGAAATCACAGGAGTCGGTTACAAGGTCGCCGTGCAGGGACGGACGATGAGCTTTAACGTCGGCTATATCAATCCGGTCACCTATCCGATTCCCGTTGGCATCGATGTGAAGGTGGATAAGCAGACGCTGATCAATGTGAAGGGAACCGATAAGCGATTGGTGGGCCAGGTTGCTGCAAATTTGAGAGCGATCAAGCCGCCAGACGTCTATAAGCAAAAGGGCGTTCGCTATGCCGGGGAAGTGTTACGTAAGAAGGCTGGAAAGACAGGGAAGTAAGGTGATTCATGAATAGTGCAGATAAAGCAGATCAGTTAACACGTCGGAAGCAGCGGGTGCGCAAACGTGTCGTGGGAACGGCCGAGAGGCCTCGTCTCAACGTATTTCGTAGTAGCTCACATATCTATGCCCAGATTATTGACGATCTTAAGGGTGCCACATTAGCCGCGGCATCTTCCTTGGATAAGTCTCTGCGCACGTCGGTGAAATCTACCGGCAGCATTGATGGGGCAAAAGCCGTTGGAAAGTTGTTGGCTGAACGGGCGAAAGCTGCCAAGGTTCAGGCAGTGGTGTTCGACCGTGGTGGTCGAATGTACCATGGGCGTGTGAAAGCATTGGCTGAAGCATCGCGCGAAGGCGGTCTGCAGTTTTAGGTCGTACCTCGATTCCATAACGGTGCTGGGGCGAGGGGAACAAAGAGGAGAGACGTTACGTGCGAGTTAATCCAGATGAATTAAGCCTGAAAGATAAAGTCGTCTTTATCAACCGCGTCGCGAAAGTCGTTAAGGGTGGAAAGCGATTTAACTTTTGCGCGCTGGTTGTTGTCGGAGATGGACAGGGGTGGGTCGGCATCGGGAAAGGGAAAGCTGCTGAAGTGCCTGTCGCGATTGCGAAGGCGGTTGAGCAGGCTAAGAAGAACCTGGTGCATGTCGCCCTGACGTCTGGAACGATCGCGCATGAGGTGCATGGGCTCTTCGGCGCCGAACATGTTCTCTTGAAGCCCGCGAAGAAGGGGACGGGGATCATTGCCGGTGGCGCAGTCAGAGCGGTAGTTGAGGTCGTCGGTGTGCATAACGTCATCGCTAAGACGCTTGGCCGCGGAAATCCATTTAATGTGGTTCGTGCCACCCTCGACGGCCTCTGTCAGCTGAGAAATGCTGAAGACGTGTTGAAGTTGCGCCGAGGTGCGGTGAGTGATGCACAGAATAGAGTGAGTGCCTAATGCCTACACCGAAGATTCCCAAGATCACGAAAAAAGGGTTTGTGATTACCTTGCGGCGAAGCCCAATTGGCACACCGCAAAAGCATCGACTTGTGTTGAGCGGCCTCGGTTTGAGGAAGATTAGACAGACCGTTACTCGTCCCAATACGCCACAAGTACGAGGGATGATTGACAAAGTTGGATATCTATTGGAAGTGCAGCCACAATGAACTTACATGAGCTCGGTCCTGCAAAAGGATCCAGGAAAAAACGCAAGCGCATTGGACGTGGTCCAGGTTCAGGTCATGGGAAAACGGCGGGTAAAGGCCATAAGGGTCTGTTAGCCAGGTCTGGCGGTCGCGGTCGGCAAGCAGTTGGGTTTGAGGGCGGTCAGATGTCCTTGATTCGACGGGTGCCGAAGCATGGCTTTACCAACATCTTCCGTAAAGAGTTTTCAATTGTGAACCTCAAGAGCTTGAGTGAGATGACGGTGGTCGGCACCATCACGCCGCAGGCGCTGGTTGATGCCGGCTTGGTCAAGCGTAAGTCGTTGCCAATCAAGATTCTTGGGAACGGTGACCTTACGAAAGCGATTGTCGTGCAGGCGCATAAGTTCAGTAAGTCCGCAGAGGCAAAGATTCAAGCAGCTGGAGGGAGAGTCGAGGTCATCCCCGGTGTTTGAGAGACTCCTGACCAGTTTTCAGAATATATTCAAAATTCCCGAGCTACGCACCCGGATCATCTTTACCATGGGGATGTTGGTGGTGTATCGGATCGGGGCGCATATTCCTACGCCTGGAATCAACGGCGAAGCCCTTTCTGAGTTTCTGCAAAAGCAAGGCGGTGCGTTGCTTGGATTTTTGGATATTTTTTCTGGTGGCTCTCTTTCGCGCCTCACGATCCTCGCTCTGGGCATCATGCCCTACATTAGTGCATCGATCATTCTACAGCTGCTGACAGTAGTCGTCCCGCACCTCTCGAAGTTAGCAAAAGAGGGCGAGCGCGGTCGCAAAAAGATTATTCAATACACTCGGTTCGGCACAATCGGGATTGCGGTGATTCAGGGTTTTGGAATTGCCGTGGGGCTCGAGCAGATGAATCAAGGCGCATTTGTGATGACGTCTGGGTGGGGATTCCGCCTGATGACCGTCATCACCTTGACCGCGGGTACCGGTTTCCTGATGTGGCTTGGTGAGCAGATTACCGAGCGGGGTATCGGAAACGGTATCTCGTTGATTATCTTTGCTGGTATCGTTGCACGGTTGCCGGCGGCAGTCGCTCAGACATTTGATTTATATAAGGTCGGTCAGTTAAGCTTCGTCCTCCTGGTCGCCCTTGCACTCTTGATGGTTGTGGTGGTCGCGGCTATTGTCTTTCTTGAGAGTGGACGGCGAAAAGTTCCGGTGCAGTATGCGAAACGTGTTATTGGGCGAAGGGTTTTTGGCGGGCAGAGTACGCACATTCCGCTAAAAATCAACACGGCAGGGGTCATCCCTCCTATTTTCGCGTCATCGATCATTGCGTTTCCGGCAACCATTGCTGGCTTCTTTGAGACACCATGGGTAAAAGCGTTTGGAGCTCAGCTGGCGCCTGGGTCGTTGCTCTATACGTTAATGTACGTCGGACTTATTTTATTTTTCTGTTTTTTTTATACTGCCGTCGTTTTGAACCCTGTGGATATGGCAGATAATATGAAGAAGTATGGTGGCTTTATTCCAGGAATTCGTCCAGGAACGAGAACGTCAGATTATATCTATAAGGTGCTGACTCGTATCACATTTGCGGGATCGATTTATCTTGCGATTGTCTGCGTCATCCCTGAATTTTTGATCTACAAGCTGAATGTGCCATTCTATTTTGGCGGTACGTCATTGCTGATTGTTATTGGTGTCGGCCTCGATACGGCACAGCAGATTGAGTCTCATATGTTGATGCGGAATTACGAGGGGTTTCTCGGTAAGGGGATGGCCCCTCTGCGTGGACGAAATGGTTAAGGGGAAGTGATGCGTGTCGTGTTTCTCGGTGCGCCTGGCGTAGGCAAGGGGACTCAGGCGGAGCGTATCGCATCACAATACCGGCTGGCGAAAATATCGACCGGGGATCTACTCCGGGAAGCCGTTCGTAATCAGACGACGCTAGGACTTGAAGCGAAGAGCTTTATGGATCAGGGGCAATTGGTTCCTGATTCTGTCGTGATCGGGCTAGTCAGGGAAAAGTTAGGTGATTCAAGCTGCGCGAATGGATTTGTTCTGGATGGGTTTCCCCGAACTGTCACGCAAGCGGAAGAGTTGGGGAAGGTGCTTTCTGCGAAATCCACAGCGCTTGATCTAGTTGTGAACTTTCAGGTTTCTCGTGAAGATGTAGTTCGTCGGTTAAGCGGTCGCCGAAGCTGTCCAAAGTGCCAAGCGACGTTCCATGTTGACTTTGCCAAGCCTAAAGTGAATGAGGTGTGCGACCGTTGTGGCGACTCGCTCGTGCAGCGCAACGATGACCGCCGTGATGCGATCGAGACGCGCCTGAAAGTGTATGACGAGCAGACGTCCCCACTTGTCCGTTATTACGATGAACGGCGGCTCTTGTCTTCGGTTGATGCGTCTGGCTCGGTAGACGTTGTCTTTGAGCATCTCGCACGGGTGCTGACACCTTTTCTGGCGCGATGATCATCCTCAAGACGCAGGATGAGATTGCCGTGATGGCTCAGGCGTCATACGTGGTGGCTGAGGTACTTCAGGTTTTGAAGAAAGCAGTTAGGCCAGGCATCACGACCGATGAACTGGACAGGTTAGCTGAAGACGAGATTCGATCGCGTGGTGCACGCCCTGCGTTTAAAGGGTATCGAAGTTATCCCAAGACCCTTTGTGCTTCGGTGAATGAGCAAGTTGTTCACGGGATTCCCTCCAAGCGAGTGCTGAAGGATGGGGACATTATCGGGCTCGACCTTGGTGCGATCGTTGACGGGTTTTACGGAGATTCTGCGGTCACAGTTTCGGTGGGTCAAACGAATGAACGAATCGCCCACCTGGTTCGAGTGACCGAAGAGGCGATGTACCTCGGAATCAAACAAGCGGTAGTGGGGCATCGGTTGTCAGAGATTTCGCATGTGATCCAGCAGCATGTGGAATCAGCTGGCTTCTCGGTCGTCACAGAGTTCGTCGGTCATGGAATCGGTCGACAGCTGCATGAGGAGCCTCAAGTTCCGAACTACGGGAAGCCAGGGCAGGGACCACGGTTGCAGGCAGGGATGGTTCTGGCGATCGAACCAATGGTCAATATGGGTAAGGCTGCCGTCAAGGTGCTTGAGGATCGATGGACTGCGGTGACGGTTGACGGGAGTCTCTCGGCGCATTTTGAGCATACCATTGCGATTCAGCCGAGTGGCCCTCCTCGCATTTTAAGTCAGTTATGATTCAGGTTTGGGCAGAAAGGATAGAGGTACGTGCCGAAAGAAGATGTTATTGAAATTCAAGGCACGGTGAACGAAACGTTACCGAACGCAATGTTTCGAGTGTCGTTAGATAATGGTCATAAAATCCTTGCACATATATCAGGAAAAATGCGCATGCATTTTATCCGTATTCTTCCTGGCGATAAGGTGACTGTCGAACTCTCGCCGTACGACCTGACGCGCGGGCGCATCACCTATCGGTTTAAGTAGGAGCGTGTAACAGACATGAAAGTGAAATCATCCGTCAAGCCGATTTGTGCCAAGTGTAAGGTGGTTCGACGCAAGGGCGTGGTGAGAATTCTCTGTGAGAATCCACGTCACAAGCAGCGACAAGGGTAAGGAGCGCCGCAAGAGGATTGAGCCGATCTCCGTCGCGTCGCGTAGGCCAGTAGGGCTTTCGCAGAACGCGCGCAACAGAGCTTGGCCAGGTACTCAGCGACGAAGAGTGGAAAGCAGTAATCGTAAGGGGGACGTATGGCACGTATTGCCGGAGTAGATTTACCAAAAGACAAGCGGGCGGACATCGGCCTGACCTATGTCTATGGCATCGGGCGGGCGGCCGCAGTCGACATCCTTGGTAAAGCGGGGATCGATGGTTCGATTAGGGTTAAGGATCTGAGCGAAGAGCATATCGTCAAGATTCGTGAAATCATTCAGGAGAGTTATCAAGTCGAAGGCGACTTGAGAAAAACCTTCTCGATGAATATCAAACGATTGATTGATAGCGGTACATATCGGGGGCTGCGCCATCGTAAAGGGCTGCCCGTCCGTGGTCAGCGGACCAAGACGAATGCGCGGACGAGAAAAGGCCGTCGATCCGGTGTGGGAAGCAAACCGAAACCGCCTACGCGTTAGGCGTAGCGCGTGACCGTTACCTGAGTAGGGAGCCTGTATGAGCGTCAAAAAAGGGAAGAAGAAAGAGCGGCGGATCGTGACGAGCGGAGTGGCCCACGTTCAGGCCTCTTTCAATAACACGATCGTCACCATCACCGACATGAGCGGAAACACCATCGTGTGGGCGAGCTCGGGAAACCAAGGGTTCAAGGGGTCGCGCAAGAGTACGCCCTTTGCGGCTCAGCGTGCGGGCGAGGCTGCTGCGCGTAAGGCGATGGAGTGCGGGATGCGGCAAGTGGATGTCTACGTGAATGGGCCTGGATCCGGCCGTGAATCGGCGATTCGGTCCATTCAAGCGGCTGGAATGCGGATCAATATGATTCGTGATGTGACCCCGATTCCTCACAATGGCTGCCGTCCTCCTAAGCGGCGGCGAGTCTAGCCAGGAATATCGGGAGAGTCGAGTACACGAGAATTGTTGGGCGCACCCACGTGGTGATGTCCGGTAACCGGAGGTAGAGCAGTGGCAAAGTATCGCGGTCCCGTCTGTCGGTTGTGCCGTCGAGAGGGTGAGAAGTTGTTTCTGAAAGGCTCACGCTGTATGACGGAAAAATGTGCCATCGAGCGTCGCGCCTATCCTCCAGGACAACATGGGCAAAAGCGTCCGAGGAACTCAGAGTACAGCACCCAGCTCAGGGAAAAACAGAAGTTGCGCAGAATTTATGGCTTGATGGAATGCCAATTCCGCGGTGTCTTTGAGAAGGCGGAGCGCCAAACTGGCATTACCGGCGAAGTGCTTTTACGATTATTGGAATGTCGCTTGGATAATGTGGCCTATCGATTAGGGTTCGGCGCCTCGAGAAAAGAAGCCAGACAACTCGTGAGCCACGGGCATTTAACCATGAATGGCCGAAAAATCAATGTGCCAGGCGCTCAGGTAAAGGCTGGCGATATTATCAGCATTCGTGAGCGAAGCCGCACGTTGATCTCGATTCAAGCTGCCTTAGAGGCGGTAGATGGCCGAGGCATTCCAGAGTGGCTCGAGCTAGACAAGACGGCGTTTAAAGGTGTGGTCCGTGCGCTGCCGTCCAAGGATCAGATTACACTACCGGTCAACGAACAGATGGTGGTGGAGTTGTATTCCAGGTAGGTGCGGATTTGTGGACGGGTTTAGCTCTCTGCGGTGCGCTGGTGCCGTTCAGTGGCTGTCTACTCGATGAGATGAAGGGGGAGTCATGATTAAAGCAATGAAGGACTTTCAGATCCCGATGCGGGTGGAAGTCGACAAGGATACACAGACTCAAACGTTCGGCAGGTTTACGACTGAAGCCTATGAACGTGGGTTTGGCACGACGGTTGGTAATGCCTTGCGACGTGTGTTGTTATCGTCGCTGACCGGCGCGGCGGTGACCACTGTGAAGATCGAAGGGGTGTTGCACGAGTTCTCCACCATCCCCGGTATTACGGAGGATGTGACCTCTATTATTCTGAACGTCAAAGGGTTGCGACTCGCGGTTCATACCGATAAGCCTAAGACATTGCGTCTCAAGAAGAAGGGTCCAGGAGAAGCCAAAGGATCTGACATTATTCATGATGCAGACGTGACCATCTTGACTCCGAACCTGCATATTGCGACCTTGGACAAAGACGCTGTGTTCGATATGGAGATGACGGTCAAGCATGGCCGCGGCTATGTGCCAGCTGAGCGAAATAAGGAAGAGGGATTGCCCATTGGTGTAATCGCCATCGACTCCGTATTTTCGCCCATCAAACGCGTGAACTTTCATGTAGAAAATGCCCGTGTCGGTCGCATGACCGATTATGATAAGCTGACCCTGGAAATATGGACGGATGGGACGATCTCTCCTCGTGATGCGTTGTCCACTGCGGCGGGCATCATGCGCGATCACGTCGATATCTTTATCAATCCAGATGAGCGAGTCGAAGGGCGAGCTGATTTAGGGAGCGATGAAGCACAACGTGAAGTGAACAAGCATCTCTTCCGTAGTGTGAATGAGCTAGAGTTGTCGGTTCGTGCTGCGAATTGCTTGAAGAACGCAAACATCAAGACCATCGCCGATTTAGTCCAGAAGAGCGAGGGGGAGATGTTGCGCACGAAGAACTTCGGCAAGAAGTCACTCAATGAAATTAAAGAAATCTTGACGGAGATGGGTTTGGGGCTCGGCGTCAAGCTGGATGCGGTGCAGCCCATTAGCGGTAATCCGAAGAGCGAGTAACGAAACAAGAGGCAACCCGTGCGTCATAGAAAAAATGGCAGACAGCTCGGACGTAACACGAAACATCGATGGGCTCTATTTCGGAGCCTCGTGACGTCGCTACTCGAACATGAACGTATCGAGACGACCGAGGCGAAGGCGAAGGAAATTCGAGGGTTCACGGACCGGATGATTACCCTTGGTAAGGAAGGTTCATTGCCGGCTCGTCGGCAAGCGCTTGCCTTTATTCGCAGCAAGGACGTCGTTTCAAAATTGTTCAGTGATGTTGCAGTCCGGTTTAAAGACCGTACCGGCGGCTATACGAGGACGATCAAGACGAGACGGCGTATCGGCGATGCGGCAAAGATGGTTGCTATCGAACTTGTCACACGTCTAGAGGTCTCGACAGTGAAAAGTGAAGTGCCTGCAGCCGCAGCTCCTGCGAGTCCCACTGCCGACTAGGTCTCCAGTCGAGGAGATCTAGTCGCGCGTGCGACGTCGTCCGATTGTTTCAAAGGCTCTCCTATCCAGCTATCCCCGTATCTTGACCAAGTGAACTTATGCCGCGGTGCCGGCATGAGTTTACTTGGTTTTTCTCCCATGCTACTATCGTGCCAGTCAAATCTTCGTTAGTTAAGAAGGAAGCACATATACAGTGTGGCAACGTGTAATACGGCGCGGTTTGTTAGCGCTGAGTGGGGTGCTGGCCTGTTTTCTTGTCTATCTGCTCATGACGCATTCGACCGCAGTATCCACTCCGACCGCAACGGCGCCTGGCTCCATGGACGCTGCTGATGCGACGATCTCTAATTTTATCTTTACTCAAACAAAGGGCGATGCGGTGCAGTGGCAGGTGCAGGCGCACGAGGCGCGGCTTTTTGAACGAGATAGGCAGGCGATGCTCCAGGTCGTTGCCGTCACGCTATTTGGCCAGCAAGGGAAGGAATTGACGGTGACGGGAGATGAAGGGGTTCTGAATACAGAGACGAAGAATTTTCTCCTCTCTAACCGCTCAGAGCCACTTGTGATTCATACCGAGAGCGGGTATGTGATCTATACAAACCATCTTGCTTGGACGGATCAGACGAGAGAGATACATACGCAGGACGCGGTTCGTATCGTGGGACATGGCTTAGAGGTAACAGGGCGTGGGTTGATTGGACATTTGGACAGAGAAGAGTTTGAAGTACTTGAGGACGTACATGTGGATTTGGCTCCTGCTTCTTAATGTGTGCCTGTTCGGCTTCGTCTCGGTGCGAGGATCGGCTCATGCGGCCCTAGCTCAAGGTGGCGCCGAGCAAGCGGTCAGCACCACCATTACGGCCAAAAAAATGACCGTGAAAAATCAGGATAGCCAGGCGGTCTTTGAGGGATCGGTTGTATTGACCCGTGGGTCACTCGTTGTCTATTCCGATCGTATGGTGGTGATGTTTCGCACGCAGGAGGCTCCCGCAAGTGATGACCGGAAGGGGCGTGAGGCGGTGAAGGGCGTTGTGCCTTCACAAGGGCCTGATGCCATGCCGGCGGTGTCGAATCGTTCAGTTAATCAAATTGAGGCGACTGGACGTGTCAAAATCGAGAAGGATTCAGGGAGTGCGACTTGTGAGAAAGCCATCTATTATCATGATGGGGATAAGATCGTGCTGACAGGAAACCCGGTGGCTTGGGATAAGGGCACGCGAGTCAGTGGTAAGCAAATCACGATGTTTTTGGCGGAAGATCGGAGTGTGGTTGAGGGCGGGTCGCATGTACGTATTGAGCCGGATGAGGGGGGCACCAAGTGATGCAGATGGCTCAGGGGAATGCGGCATCATCCAGCTCGTCGGTGAGTGGCATGAACATTATGGGTTTGCGCGCAACAGGGCTTGTGAAAAGCTTTCGGGCCCGCAAAGTCGTGAAAGGTGTTTCGCTTGAAGTGCTTGCAGGGGAAGTTGTGGGGTTACTCGGTCCTAACGGAGCCGGTAAGACGACCATTTTCGATATGATTGTGGGTCTGGGGCAGCCAGATGAAGGAACGATTTCACTTGGCGATGAGGTGATCACGGACCTGCCCATGTACAGACGTGCCAGAAAGGGAATTGGGTATCTTCCTCAAGAGTCGTCAGTGTTCAGACGCTTGTCAGTTGAGGATAATATTCTGGCAATTCTTGAGATGCTGGACTACTCTCGGGCAGAGCGTCGTGAACGGGTCGATGCCCTACTGAAAGAACTTGATCTGAGCCATATCAGAACCAGCATGGCGTATGCTTTATCCGGCGGTGAACGTCGGCGGTTGGAAATTACCAGGGCGCTTGCGACGAATCCGTTATTTATGTTGCTGGATGAGCCCTTTGCAGGGATCGACCCGATTGCCGTGGCGGATATCCAACAGATTATTACCCGCTTAAAAGAAAAAGGCATCGGTATTTTGATTACCGATCATAATGTCCAAGAGACGCTGTCTATTACAGACCGGGCCTACATCATCAACGAGGGGATGATCCTCGAGGCCGGGTCTCCAGAGTCTATCGTGAAAAGTGAGAGGGCGCGGGCTATCTATCTAGGTGATCGGTTCAAGTTGTAACACGTGAGAGTATGTTTGTATGAAGCTCAGGCTCGATCTCAGGCTTAGTCAAAAGCTCATCATGACCCCGCAGTTGCAGCAAGCCATTAAACTGCTGCAACTGTCTCGACTTGAGCTTCAGCAGAGTTTGACCCAACATTTGATGGAAAATCCTCTTCTGGAGGAGCTCCCACCCGAGGCAGATGACAGCGAGGCTGGAAGCGCTGAGGAAAAGACAGAAGATGCGGCGGTGGCAGCTAACAGCGAATCGCCGGACGCGGAGCAGTCGACCGTAGAGGAGCGGGATACGCCGGATGAGGCCTCGGCAGCGGGGTGGGAAGAATATTTTGGAAGCGATCGGAGGATCGGAGGGTCTGAATCCCAGTCGCCCTCTCAGGATGAGTTTCCTTCCTATGAACAAACCATGGCGAAAGCGACCTCTTTGGAGGACCATCTCCTGTGGCAGCTTTCTTTTTCAGGGTTGTCGGACCGAGACAAGGCGATCGGACGGTCGATCATCGGTAATCTTGACGATGATGGCTACTTGCGTATGTCGCTGGACGAAATGGTCAGCGGGACCGACTTTACTCCCGTCGAAGCGGAATCAGTCCTGAAAGATATTCAGAGTTTTGATCCGACTGGTGTGGCAGCCAGAGATCTGTCGGAATGCCTGCTCTTGCAAATCGGACATCTGGGAAAGAGTCCCATGGGATCGTTGGGCGCTCGGCCTGGCGCACTGAAGGGGTCGATTGTTGAAGCTATTGTCCAGCACCATCTCAAGGATCTGGAGAAACGGCAGTATGCGAGGATTGCAAAAGCGTTAGACGTCACGGTGGAAGAGGTTTTTCAGGCGACGAAGGTAATCGAAGTGCTTGAGCCGAAGCCGGGGCGACCCTTTATCAATACCCAAAATTATGTGATTGTCCCTGACGTGTTCGTCGTCAAAAATGAAGGGGAGTGGGTGGTGGTCCTCAATGATGATGGACTGCCTCGCATGCGGATCAGCCCCTACTATAAGCAATTGATGGGGGCGGGTGAGAGTGGATCGGCGGAGACGAAGGCCTATCTAGATGAGAAGCTGCGAGCGGCACAATGGGTCATTCGGAGCATCGAACAGCGGAATAAGACGATTGTGAAGGTCGTATCGAGTATCGTAAAGTTTCAGGAGCAATTCTTTGAGAAAGGCGTGCAATATCTCAAGCCGCTGGTACTCAAGCAGGTGGCTGAGGATATTGGGATGCACGAATCGACGATCAGCCGTGTGACGGCGAACAAGTATATGTATTGTCCGCAGGGCATGCTGGAGCTGAAGTTTTTCTTCAATGCGGGTCTGCAGCGAGCGGATCAGCCGTCCGATATGATGTCGTCCGTCACGGTGAGAGAGATGATCCGGGTCATGGTGGCGGAGGAAGATCCAGGCCACCCCCTCAAAGATGAAGAGATTGCGGCCCGGCTGCTTACGAAGCAAGTGGTGATCGCACGACGGACGGTGGCGAAATACCGGGCGGAAGAACATATTCCCTCGGCAACCCAGCGCAAGCGGTTTTTTTAAGCCTATTGTGTTCAGCCTCAAGCGCGTTCTCGCCGCGTGTCTGATATTCCCTCTGATGTGAGGACAGTTTGCGTTCGTCCATATCTTTGAGTGTCAGCGCTGGCCGAGGCCAGTGAATATGAAAGGATACATGCCGATGAAAATTACAGGTCGACATCTCGTGGTGACGGCGGCTCTCAGATCGCATGTAGAAAGCCGGTTTGAGCGGCTGGTGCGATATGACCTGAAGCTGAGCCATCTGGAAGTGATTCTGAGTGTGAGCAAGCTTCAACATGCCGCGGAGGTGGTCTGTACCGTGCAAGGGCGGCGGATTCAGGCAAAAGCTTCGACGTCAGAAATGTATGCAACGATCGATCAACTGGTGGATCGACTGGATGTGCAGCTTCGAAAGCTCAAGGAGCGGCAGGTCGATCATAAGGCGCCGATCAAGAAGTCGGCGCGGAAGATTCTACGGCCGGCTCTGCCTAAGGAGGATCCGGGTCCTGAAATTGAAGTGGTTCGTCCAGCCAGGATTTTGCTCACATTGAAAGAGGCGACGCGTCGGCTGGATCCTCTGCCAGGTTCATTGCTGGTATTCACTGAACGATCCTCTGGGAAGCTGCAGATTCTTCAGCGTGTCGATCGCGATCAAGTCGTTCTCATCGATCTTTCGTAAGGGGTAGGTCTGTATGGCCGGACTTAAGCTGGTGGTGGTCAGCGGTCTTTCTGGCTCAGGGAAGTCCCATGCTCTCAAGTGCTTCGAAGATGTCGGATACTTTTGCGTCGATAATTTACCGCCAGCGCTTCTGCCGACGTTTGTCGAGCTGTGCCATCAGCAGGGGGGGGAGATTAAGAACGTCGCGCTCGGTATCGATGTCAGGGAGCGCGTATTTTTCTCCGATCTCGTCGGTATCCTTGAGCGGGTTAAGGTCCTTGGCCATTCGGTTGAGTTGATGTTTTTTGAGGCGCGCGAAGAGGTGCTTGTTCGGCGTTTCTCGGAGTCTCGGAGGCCCCATCCACTCCTTCCTCATCTCCCAGTATTGGAAGGTGTTCGTTTTGAGAAAGAGCGTCTTGCTGAGCTGCGACGCCATGCCGACAGGATTATTGATACCTCCGACTTGACGGTGCATGAATTGCGAGAGTTACTGGCTCGGCGGTTCGGACAGGAGGGGACGCCTCGCCGGCTGACGATCTCGCTAGTGACGTTCGGCTTTAAGTTTGGCGTGCCATACGATATCGATCTTCTGTTTGACGTCCGGTTCTTGCGAAATCCGTTTTTCGTTCCTGACCTCAAGCCATTGACCGGGGAAGATCCTCGCGTGCGAAATTATGTGCTGACCGATTCGGACGCCGTTGCGTTCATCGGGCAGCTTGAAGGACTTTTTAAGTTTCTCATCCCTCTTTTCGAACGAGAACGTCGCAGCTACGTGAACGTTGGAATTGGCTGTACGGGCGGACGTCATCGGTCTGTGGCTATTGCAGGGCGGCTCCAGGAAAGTTTTGCTGCATTTGGATATCAAGTGACAGTGTCCCATCGCGATCTCAACAAACAGTAACCCTCTCTAGCGCTGTTACGGTCTCAGCCCCATGCTTCCAGGGGCGTTATTTCTACTCGCGTGTACTCAAAAGTCATTTGCTTGACAGGTAGAGCATATGGACTATACTTAGCCTGTGCCTGAAGCGAATCATCAGTAGGCAAGCCCAGTTTGAGTATCAGATGAAGTGGTAGTTCTTGTGCCGTTCTCCAGGGAATGGCTGTTGAGACGTGCAGGTGTCATTTGTTTGGCGCTGACTGTCGAGCGGAAGTCCTTTCCTGCGATGTACGGTGACATGTTCGGATATGAAGGGTGTTTGATATAGCTCACGCGCGATCATGTGTTTTTCCGGGGTAGCCCTATACATTCAGAGGCATCAATGTTGAGTTCATTTACTTCGTTCAAAGGTTTTGCCGAAACCGATCTGTTCACGATGTTCACCCCCAAGCGGCAGCTTGTGGGGTTGGATATTGGATCGAGCGGTATCAAGCTCGTTCAATTGAAGGAAAGCCGAGGGCGCTTTATTCTCCAGAAATTCGGGTTTAAAGCGCTCGAACCGGAAGTGATTGTCGATGGTACGGTGATGGACGAGGGGCGGGTGGTATCGGCGATCAAGGAACTGTTCGAGGAAACGAACGTTAAGGTAAAGCAGGTCGCGGTGTCGATTTCCGGCCATGCCGTCATCATTAAAAAGATCAGTTTGCCGCCCATGCCCGATGAGGAGCTGGAGGGACAGGTGAGGCTGGCGGCAGAACAATATATCCCTTTCGATATCAATGAGGTGAACATCGATTTCAGTGTGTTGCCCTCTCCTGAGGCTTCGGCTGATGGGCAGGGAGAGATGTCGATCATTCTTGTTGCGGCCAAGAAGGATAAGATCAATGAACTGACCGAACTTGTCAAAGGGGCCGGGCTGTTTCCCCTCGTCATGGATGTGGATGCCTTTGCGATTGAAAATATGCATGGGATCAACTATCCCGTTTCGCAGGAGGATACAACAGCGCTCGTGAATATTGGCGCCAGTGTCATGAATATCAACATTGTTCGAGGCGGCACGTCGCTGTTCACTCGTGATATTCCTATCGGAGGGAATCGCTATACGGAAGCCATTCAGCGAGAGCTGGGTATGTCCTACGAAGAGGCAGAAGAAACGAAAAAAGGGGAGCGCTCGGCTGGGAGCAATCAGACTGCGGTGACCACCGTCGTCGATAGTGTCAATGCTGAGGTTGCGTCTGAAATTGCGCGAACCATCGACTATTTCAAGTCCACCATGGCAGACGCGGATGTTCAGCATGTCCTTTTATGTGGCGGAGGCGCTCAGGTCAAGGGGCTGGTCGTACAACTGAAAGATCGCATGCAGGCTGATGTTGAGGTGGCTAATCCTTTTAGTGAAATCGACACCTCGGGGAGCGATTTTGATCAGGACGCGTTAGCTGCACTGGCTCCGCTAGCTGCCGTAGGGGTTGGCTTAGCCCTTAGATCGGTAGGCGATCGATGATTCGCATTAACTTATTGCCTGAACTGAAGGGGCGTAAGGCCAAGCCGCAATATGATGTCAGGGCACAGGCTCTGTTGGGTGTGGGATTGGTGCTTATTACGTTGACCGGCTGTTGGTGGTATTCGGCGTCGCTCGACGAAGAAATAAGCGAGCAGCAGACCAAAAAGATTGAGATGGAGAAGCAGGTTGCGCAGTTGAAAGAACAAGTCAAGCAGGTTTCCGACTTCGAAAGCCGGAAGAAGGTATTGGAAGACAAGAACCGTATTATTGACGAGCTAGAGAAGTCACGTGTCGGCCCTGTCAGGGTGCTCGACCATGTCAGTCAGAGCTTGGAGCCGCTTAAGGTCTGGCTGGTAAGAGTCGCGGTCACGGGGAAAGAAATTGATCTTGAAGGACGAGCGGCGACCAATGATGATGTGGTGGAATTCGTCAATAATCTACGCCGCACCGACTATTTTACCAATATCAATCTTCAGGAAAGCCGAGCTGCGGTGGAGAGTCAACTGAATATCTATCAGTTCAAACTGGGGTTCCGTTTAAAAGGCTAAAATCTATGAACCTGCCGACTCTTAACCTTGAGATATTGCGAGGGATCCCACTGATTCAGAAGGCAGGGCTGCTTCTGATGGTTCTTGCAGGGATTATCGTGGGCTTCTATTACTATGTGGCGGAGCCAAAGGCGACGGAAATTGCAGGGCTTCAAGGCGCGATTGGCACCCTTGATGGCGAGATTCGAACGTTGACGATTAAGGTGAAGCATCTTGATGAACTCATTGCCGCGAGCAAGCAACTTGAGATTGAATTGGCAAAGAAGAAGGAACGACTGCCACCTGAAGACGAGGCGGTGATGTTGCTGAAGCAGGTATCCGATTTAGGCGTCCGGCTTGGTCTCGATATCAAATTATGGAAGCCAAGCCCCAGGACGGAAGATGCCTCGAAACTCTTTGTGAGAATGCCGGTGAACGTAGAGGTTTCAGGCGGGTACCATACGGCCGCCTTATTTTTCGATCGTATCAATGCGTTACCTCGGATTGTGACCGTGTCCGGTCTCAAGATGGGAGCCCCTAAGTTTGAGAAGGGGCGGGTTGTCACACAGACCGTATTTGACCTAGTTGCCTATGCGGCAACCTCTGAATCTAAGCCGGTTACAGCGGCTCAACCGATTCCTCCGAAGAAATAGGTGAGAGAGCTTTTGATGCGTATGAGGCAATGCGTGATAAATGCCATCTGTGAACATTGGCGGTCGACCATGAAAATACCATCACTCACTCTCATTGGATGTGCCGGTATGCTCATCTCAGTTGGACTGGTGTTTGCGGAGACAGGGTTGAGCTCTCATGCCAGACAAATGAGCCCGATGCGGCAGGATGCCTTGAAAGTTCCCTCGCTCAATGACGTTTCGAGGCCTGCGCCATTTCCATCTGTGGTTGCTGCAGCCATTGAAGAGAATGCTCAGCCTGGCATGCCCAATAATTCATTGTTGGAGCCAGCAGGGGCGCATTCGTATGATCCTTCAGGGCGGCGCGATCCGTTCGCGCCAGTTCTGCAACAGTTGGGGCTTGGACCGATTGATCCGACCTTGCCTCCCCTTCAACGAGTAGGGCTTACGGAGATGAATCTGATCGCGGTGGTGTGGGGGGCCTATGGCTATACAGCTATGGTGCAGACGCCGGACGGGAATGGGTATGCGGTGCGTCGCGGAACGCGTATCGGTCCCAATAATGGCGTAGTCAGTGCAGTGACGGAGAAAGGCATTGTGGTGCAAGAAAGGTTTACAGATGTGTATGGGAGCAAACAGGAGCGGGAGTACGTCAAGCTCCTTCACCCGAAAGAGGGCGCAGAATGATACCTAAGCTGACCATGACCACTACATCATTTGTCCGTGTGCTCTCGGCGGTGGGAGCGCTCAGTATTCCGGTGGCGGTGCCATCGATAGGGGCATCAACCGATTGGCCCGCTGTCGATTCACGCCTGCCATCGAGTATCGAGGGAGCGCTGGCGCAGACCCTGACTCGCATCGATGTTCAGCGTGGGACTCACGATATTCGTGTTGTCATCTCGGGCGACGGCAGGTTGGCACATGAGGTGACACGTCTTGATGAGCGGCGTCTGATCATCGATATTCCACACGTTGCTTCAGGCATACGTCAGCCGGTCTTGTCGGTGAATCACCAGTTTTTGAAGCAAGTACGCTTGGGTTATCATGCCGATAAAGTGCGAGTGGTATTGGATCTTGCCGGTCAGGCCGGCTACTCGGTTGAACCCCAAGGGGCGAGTCTCATCGTCACGCTTCGGCAGGATGCCGCGGCAGACAGCCATGCAATCGCGCTGTATCCTCGTGACACGATGGTCGAGACGATCAAGCAGGAGAAATCAGCAAGACTGCCGCTTCAAGTGGCTGTGAGCGCTCGAGGGGCTCAGCGTGCAATGACCGCTGTCCGGCAATCGTCACTGAAATATTATGTGCGACCGGTTCAGATGACTTCTGAGCCCGATGGTGGAGAAAAGAGCACGCCCAAGGAAGATTTGGTCGTGGGGGAAACGCGCTACGTCGGTCGGCGCATCTCACTCGACTTTCAGCAGGCAGATATCAGTAATGTGCTGCGCCTCATTGCCGAAGTCAGCGGCTTTAATATGGTCGTTGGCGAAGGGGTCAAGAGCAAGGTTACGATGAAACTCGTGAGTGTGCCCTGGGATCAGGCGCTCGATATGATTTTGAAGATGAATGGGTTGGGCAAGATCCGGCAGGGCAATATTCTCTGGATCGACTCTTTATCGAATATTGCGAAACAGCAAAATGAGGAAGCGCAGGCGAAGGATGCCAAGACGAAAGCGGAAGATCTCGTTGATAGGGTGTTTTACATTAGGAACCTGCAGGCGACGGAACTCATGACGGCACTTCGGCAGTATTTGAGCCCGAGGGGGTTGATGCAAATGAGTCAGGGGACCAATGCCCTGATCGTGCGAGACACGGAAAGCAGGATTGGGGTGATGAAGCAGCTGGTTGATGGGCTCGATCTTGAAGTGCCGCAGGTCCAAATTGAAGCTAGGATCGTGCAGGCGGATACGACCTATTCTCGCTCGCTGGGTGTTCAGTGGGGCGTGCAGAATGTGAATCAGGTTGGGAGCAGCGGGGTGGCCAACTTCAAGACAGGTAATGTCGGATCATTTGGGAATCAAGCATCTGACTTTCTGGTCAATCTTCCCGCGACAGTCGGCGGGTTGGTGGCAACCCCTGGTGTTGGGTTCACGATTGGGAGAACGGACGGCGCGAAGTTGGACATGCGGTTGTCGGCAGGTGAGTTGCTCGGTTTGAGTAAGGTCATCGCCTCGCCGAAGATCACGACCTTGGACAAACGAGAGGCCAAGATTTCACAGGGAGAGTCGATCCCCTTCCAGACGACCTCCCTCCAGGGGACTCAGACAACGTTTGTGGATGCGAATTTGGAACTGAACGTGACTCCTCAAATTACGTCTCGCGATCCGAAGGAGTTGGGCAAGACCATTCAGCTGAAAGTTCGTGCAACCAGAAATGCCGTTGGCGCACGTAGCAATCCTGCTGGTCCGAGTATCGACCGCCGGGAAGCCAATACCCTGGTCAATATCCGCGATGGCGAGACCATGGTGATCGGCGGAGTCTTCATCGACTCACAGAACAACAGTGTGGCAGGAATTCCATATCTCTCCCGCATTCCTTTGCTGGGATGGCTGTTTAAGCAGAAGACCGAGTCTGTGGCCAAACAAGAACTGCTCATCTTCTTGACGCCCAGTATCGTAAAGAGCTAGCCGCACATTTTTTTAGCTCTGCCCCGGTAGGTTATGTATCGGTGGCAGGGCTACCCCTTCCGTTTCTCCTCTTGATGCTCTAAGGCCTCTGTCGAAGTCCTCCGATCGCCACAGTCGGCAACAATCTTCTAGTTTCCATGTCATTGTGATACCATCCCCACCAATTCAGCCCTCGCAGTTCGTCATTCCTGTAGTTGAAATGTGCCTTGAGTCCACGCCCATCCATTTTAAATGTGTTGGACCGGCGACTGGTATGTTGCAGTAAGGGGAGAATGCGTTAGAGCATGCCTAAGGTAGTAGAACAGATCGTGCCCGTGGTCTTGGGGGAACGGAGTTATGACATTGTGCTCCAGCCAGGGCTATTGGCCACGGTGGGTGACAGAATCAGGGGCTTTACCGCCTCTCCAAAGATAGGGGTTGTGACAGATCGGCATGTCGCAAGCCATTATCTTCAAGGGACGCTTCGTTCGCTTCGCAAGGCTGGGTACGATCCCACTCCGATTATCGTATCGCCAGGAGAGCCGACTAAAACGCTTGGGACAATCAGCAAGATTCTCGATGTATTAGCCAAACACAAGTTTGAACGTCAGTCTCTGCTGCTGGCACTCGGTGGGGGGGTTGTCGGTGATATCACCGGATTTGCTGCCGCGATTTATCAACGAGGTATCCCATTCGTCCAGGTGCCGACGACGCTTGTGGCGCAAGTCGATTCCAGTGTCGGGGGTAAGACCGGCGTGGACCACCGGCTTGGTAAAAATCTCGTCGGGGCCTTTTACCAACCACGGGCCGTCCTGATCGATCCACTCACCTTACGTACCTTGCCGCGCCGTGAATGGATCGCCGGCCTAGCCGAAGTCATCAAATACGGCATTATCGCCGATGAAGAGTTCTTCTCATTTTTAGAACATGAAATCCCCGCATTGTTGAAGCTGAAAGAGGCGCCTGTTTCCCATGTCATTAAACGATCGTGCGAGATCAAAGCGCAGGTGGTCGCAGCGGACGAGCGAGAATCGGATCGCCGGCGCATTCTCAATTATGGTCACACGATTGGACATGCACTCGAGTCACTTGGTGGCTATCGTGGGTTGATCCATGGTGAAGCAGTTGGGGTTGGGTTGGTACAGGAGGCAGACCTGGCTCGTCATATGGGTCTGTGTAGTGATGAGGTAGTCGAACGGATTAGGCGTCTTGTGCAGCAGGCTGGGTTGTCCGAACAGGTGAGAGAGACGTCCTTTAAATCCATCTGGAGCGCCATGCAACATGACAAGAAAGTGGTTGGAGGTCAGGTTATTGGGGTATGGCCGGTGCGGATTGGCGAGGTGGTCATTCGCCCGATCGAGCAGCAGGTCTGCGCCGAGTGGTTTCATGCGAAGCATGGTCGTGGGAGCCGATTAGCGAGTGGTCGTCAGATAGGCAAGGGCTCCGCTCGCCGAAAATCTTCAGGCAGAAAGTAAATCCATCATGACGACCGCACGCACCCCATCCGTGGCCCAGCTCCAACAGGCTTTGCGTGAAAAAACACGCGAAGTCGATGTGCTCCATCGTATTTCTGACTCGATCAGCAACCAACTGGATCTTGAAGCCGTTCTCAAACATATCGTCGAAGTGGTCGTCGAAGTCACCAAGGCGGATGCCTGCCTCCTGTATCTCCTGTCCGACGGCCAGGATGAGCTTATTCTGAGAGCCTCGAAAAACCCTCATCCGAAATTGATTGGCCGCATTACGATCGGGTTGGGAGAGGGCATCACCGGGTGGGTGGCCCAGGAACGAACGCGTGTCGTGATTCCGAGCAACGCCAGCGACGACTCACGGTTCAAATTTTTCCATAACCTTCCGGAAGACCGCCATCAAGCCTTCGTCTCCGTGCCGATCATGGCGAAGAAGGAAGTGGTCGGTGTGATCAATGTTCAGCATAAGCGCCCGAAGCGCTATCGGCCGGATGAAATCGCGCTGCTCTCGACCATCGCCAATCAGGTTGGAGGCGCGATCGAGAACGCGCGGCTCTACGATCAGATGAAACGCAAAGCTCTCCAAGTGGAAACATTATCGTTGGTTTCAGAAACGGTGGCCTCCAATCGATTGATCGAAGACGTGTTGCAGCTTCTGGTGACCATGACCGCCCAAATGATGAGTTCCAAGATCTGCTCGATCATGCTATTGGACGAAACCAGCGGGGAACTACGGATCGAGGCGACACAAAGCCTCAGTGAGCAATATCGCCGCAAACCGAACATCAAGATCGGCCAGAGCATCAGCGGCCGTGCGGTGAAAGAACGTCGGCCGATTATCGTGGCTGATGTCACCAAAGAGCAGGACTATATGTATTCGGACATGGCCAAGAAGGAAGGGTTGTGCTCCATGGTCTCGGTGCCCATGATGGTGCGGGAGAAGGCGGTGGGTGTGATCAATAGTTATACGTCTGTTCCGCACGTGTTTACCAGCGAAGAGGTGAAGCTGCTCCAGGCTATCGCCAATCAGGCTGCCATCGCCATCGAGCATACGACCCTGATTGAGAAGTCGTTTGAGATGCAGGAAGCTCTGGCGGTTCGAAAGCTGATGGAGCGGGCTAAGGGCTACCTGATGCGCTCGAAGAAGCTGACCGAAGAAGAGGCCTTCAAGCTCATTCAGCGGCAAAGTATGGATCTGCGGAAGTCCATGCGCGAGATTGCCGAGGCCGTGTTGCTGGCTGGGGAAATCGACGGACGGGTGGACAGGCAGCGAAGCTAATAGGATGCTGAAACGTCTGCCCTTCTCACCTGCCTGATCCAGGCATGCTAATCCCACAATGTTGCCCCCGCATGTTGCGGTAGCGGTGAAATGTCGTTGGTGGTCGCTATGCGAACGTTTCGAATCGCCATGGTGCAGATGAATCCGACGGTCGGGGATCTGGACGGGAATGTCCGCCGGATTACTGGTTGGCTGCGCGAGGCGAGGAAGGCGAAGGCTGATTTGGTGGCCTTCCCGGAGTTGGCGATCACGGGCTACCCTCCTGAAGATCTTTTATTGAAGCCGCGTTTTGTCGCGGACAATCGCCGCGCGCTCCAGGAAATAGTCCGTCATTGCCGGGGCTTGGCCGCAGTGGTGGGCTACGTTAGCCAAAGCGATGGCCTCGATCCAAAGCCGGCTCGCTCATCGGTCGTCCCTGCCGGTGCTCACGAGCTCTACAATGCCGCGGCGGTCATCGCCGACCAGACACTCGTCACCACCTATTGTAAATGGTACTTGCCGAACTACGGGGTGTTCGACGAGAGCCGGTATTTCTATCCTGGCAGGAGGCTGCCGCTCATTCGCCTGCGCGGCACGGTGGTCGGGGTCAATATTTGCGAAGA
>JAUXVD010000006.1 GCA_030684575.1 Nitrospirota bacterium
GAGATGGTCATGCCGGGCGATAATGTGAGTGTGACGGGTGAGCTGATTAGCCCGATTGCGATGGATCAAGGGCTGCGGTTCGCGGTGCGCGAGGGCGGCAAGACTGTCGGTTCTGGCGTCGTCACCGAAATTCTGGCGTAAACCTGACTGCTGTCGCATGACAGCATGGGAGTATTGAGATGCGAGAGATCATTGATTTAGCGTGCACGATCTGCAAGCAGCGGAACTATTCCACCATGAAGAATAAGAAGAACGATCCGGATCGGCTGGAGCGGAATAAGTTCTGCAAGTTCTGCCGGAAGCACAATGCCCATAAGGAAGTGAAGTAGGCGTAGGTTGCCGGCACAATGGCTGGTCTGCCAGCCGTCGTAGGGGCATGGTGTCAATGGCTAGCACATCGGTCTCCAAAACCGAGAGTCTAGGTTCAAATCCTAGTGCCCCTGCCAAGCGCTCTGTAGCGGATGGGCTAGGCTCGATGTGGGTGGCGTGATGAAGAGCGGGGTGGTCGGTTCCCTCTCTTACTGGTGAAGGTGAGGCGCGCATGTTCAGGAAGTCGATAGATACTATTCGGGAGTTTTTCGGTGATGTGCGTGGTGAATTAAAGAAAGTCTCATTTCCGACTCGAGCTGATACGGTTGGGTCGACGACAGTGGTCATTGTGTTTTGTATTATCATGTCCTTGTATCTGTCGTTCATCGACTCGGTTCTCGTCTGGGTCGTGGGTAAAATTCTGTAAGTCGTGAGCTGTGAGTGTGAACGGCCGCAGGGCAGGTAGTTAACCAATGATCCGAGGGTAGGGCATGGCAAAGAATTGGTACGTCATTCATACCTACGCGGGATTTGAGGGGCGGGTGAAAACCAGCTTGCTCGAACGGGCCAATCAAATGGGATTGGTTGAGAAGCTGGGGCAGGTACTCGTGCCGACAGAGGATGTGATTGAGATTAAGGATGGCAAGCGTCGCACGTCCCGGCGAAAGTTTTTCCCCGGGTACGTCATTGTCGAGCTGGAGTCCCCGCTGATCGATGAGACCTTGCAGATGATTAAGGAAACGCCGAAGGTCACAGGGTTTGTCGGCGGCGGTGCGCAGCCCACGCCCTTGTCGTCCGAAGAAGTGGATTCGTTGCTGAAGCAGGTTGATGCGGGCGCGTCCGGTCCACGCGAGCAGGTTAAGTTTATCAAGACGGATAATGTGCGGATCATCGATGGTCCATTCCTCGGATTTAACGGCGTGGTGGACGAGGTGGATCACGATCATAGCCGCATTAAGGTTTTGGTCAGTATTTTTGGGCGCTCTACTCCGGTGGAGCTTGGGTTCTTGCAAGTGGAGCGGATTTAATTTCCGAAATGGTCGAACGCGCGTAGGAGTTTAGGACATGGCCAAAGAAGTATCGGCACAGATCAAATTGCAGATTCCGGCTGGGAAGGCGAACCCTGCTCCCCCGGTCGGACCGTCGCTGGGACAGCACGGCGTCAACATCATGGAGTTTTGCAAGCAGTTCAACGCAAAAACTCAAAAAGAGGGCGACAGTATCATCCCGGTGGTGATTACGGTCTATAAGGACCGGTCGTTCACCTTCGTGATGAAGACCCCGCCGGCGTCCGACCTTTTAAAGAAGGCGGCTGGAATCATTAAAGGATCTGGCGTTCCGCAGAAGGATAAAGTCGGCAAGATCACGAAGGTGCAGCTGCGTGAGATTGCGCAAAAGAAAATGACGGATCTCAATGCCGCCGATCTCGAAGGTGCAATCAAGATTATTGAGGGAACGGCACGTAGTATGGGAGTGGTGGTTCAGGGGTAGAATGCGTTCACGTGTCGGGCTGCCCGCAGTGCTTGTGCGGTAGGGGTTGGGCGTGAAATTGTGTGTGATGGTGTAAGGGAGAAATCGCAATGGGAAAGAAGATGAGGGCGGCGGTAGAGAAGCTTGAGCCTCGGGCCTATGCCTTGCGTGAGGCGGTTGAGGCTGTGAAGCGGTCGTCTTTTGCCAAGTTCGATGAGTCCGTCGATCTGGCGCTCCGTCTAGGCGTTGATCCGAAACGGGCCGACCAGATGGTCCGTGGGACGACTTCGCTGCCGCATGGCACGGGGAAAAAAGTTCGCGTGTTGGTGTTCGCCAAAGGAGAGAAGGAGCAGGAGGCGCGGCAGGCTGGCGCTGATTTCGTCGGCTCCGATGAACTGATGGAAAAGGTGAAGGGCGGATGGCTGGAGTTCGATTGCGCCATCTCCACTCCGGATCTGATGGCGGCGGTCGGAAAGCTCGGAAAAGTGTTGGGTCCTCGCGGGCTGATGCCGAATCCGAAAACCGGAACCGTTACGTTTGATGTCGGGAAAGCGGTATCCGAAATCCGAAAAGGCCGCGTCGAGTATAAAGTTGAAAAAGCCGGGATTGTTCAAGTGCCTGTCGGGAAGGTCTCGTTTAAGCCTGAGCAGTTGCATGAAAATGCCTCGGCGGTTCTTGAGGCGGTGATTAAAGCGAAGCCCGCTTCGTGTAAGGGACGCTATCTGATGAGCGCGACCCTTTCGAGCACGATGGGGCCTGGTGTGCAGCTTGATGCGATGGCATTGGCCAAAGAATGGAGTTAGTCCGGGTGTCGCAGCGCGGAAGGGGAAGGGTTAGATTATGAAGAAGGACGAGAAAGCGACAGCGGTTGCGGAGTTGACGGAGCGATTTGGCCGTGCACGGCTCGCAATTATCACCGAGAGTGCCAAGCTCTCCGCAAACCAGGTTACGCTGCTTCGCAAGCAATTGCGCGGTGCGAATGCCGAATATCGGGTGGTCAAGAATACGTTGGCTGTCCGTGCTTCCGAAGGCACCATCTTTTCGGGAGTGACGGATTACTTGAAGGGGCCGACGGGGTTGGTGATCGGGTACGACGATCCCGTGCTTCCCACGAAGATCCTCCGGGATTTTATCCTGGCGGAAAAGCGGGAAGAGAAGATCAAGATCACCATCGGTGTGTTGGAGGGTAAGGTCGTGCAGCCGGCAGAATTAGCGGCTGTCGCCAAGTTGCCGAAGAAGGAAGTCCTCATTGCGATGTTGTTGTCGGCCATGCAGGGGCCGGCTCGTGGTTTGGTGTATACGCTGAGTGCGGTCTTGTCGAAATTCGTGAGAGTCATTGCAGCCATTCAGGATAAACGAAAAGGAGAAGGGGATATGTCAGCAACAACGGCGAAATTGTCACAGGAAGAGTTGATCAAGGCCATCGAGACGATGAGTGTGCTCGACTTGGCGGATCTCGTGAAGGGTTTAGAGACCCGCTTTGGCGTCACTGCCGCGGCTCCAGTCGCAGCTGCCGCTCCTGCCGGTGGTGGTGCAGCTGCAGCGGCCGAAGAGAAGACGTCGTTCGATGTCGTCCTCGTCTCTGCTCCAGCGGACAAGAAGATCCAGGTCATCAAGGTCGTTCGCGAAATTACCAGCCTCGGATTGAAGGAAGCGAAAGATTTGGTCGAAGGCGCACCGAAGCCCGTGAAGACCGGTGTCACGAAGGAAGAGTGCGACACCATCAAGAAGAAGCTCGAAGAGAGCGGCGCCAAGGTCGAGGTCAAGTAGTCTCGCTTTGATCAGTCTCTAGTGTCTCTGGGTGCCTGCCATGTGCGGGCACCCAGTCCTAACCATTGTAGTGGAGGTCCGTGGAATGTCCGAAACGACTCTGCAAGAGTTCGTCGAGCGGAAAGACTACTCTCGCATTCATAGCAGCATTGAAATTCCGGATCTGATTGAGATCCAGAAGCGCTCCTATGAGGAATTCCTTCAGCGGGAGGTCGAGCCAGAACGCCGCAAGGATCATGGGCTTCAGGCTGCACTGGCGAGTGTTTTTCCGATTCCGGATTACAACAATACGGCCGTATTGGAGTTTACGAGTTATACGCTCGGTGCTCCGAAGTACGATGAGCGAGAATGCCTTGAGCAGGGAATGACCTATGCTGTTCCGCTGAAACTTCGCGTGCGTCTGGTCGTGTTCGATAAGGAAGACAAGGGTACCAAGAAAAAGGTGCTCGATGTCCGCGAACAGGAAGTCTACGTCGGCGAACTGCCGCTCATGACTGAGCGCGGAACCTTTATTGTTAACGGCACGGAGCGTGTGGTGGTGAGCCAATTGCATCGCTCGCCGGGCGCCTCCTTCACGCACGATAAGGGCCGGACTCACTCAAGCGGCAAGGTGTTGTATTCCGCCAGGATCATTCCCTATCGCGGCTCGTGGCTCGACTTCGAGTTCGACGCCCGCGACATCCTCTATGTGCGTATTGACCGTCGACGGAAGATGCCGACCACCATTCTATTGAAGGCGTTCGGTTTTTCAAGCGACGATCTGCTCAAGATGTATTACCCGGTCGAAGAGATCCGGGTCGTCAAGGGCAAGATGCTGCGTAAACTTGACCCTGAGATCCATCAAGGCTTGCGTTGCTCAGCTGAAGTGCTTGAGAAGGGCAGCAAGGAGCCGCTGGTCAAGGAAGGTGCCAAGCTCACGAAGGGACTCATTGCGAAGCTCAAGGCGGCCGGAGTGAAAGAAATTCCGCTTGCGCCGAGCGAGCTTATTGGTCGTGCGGTTCTGACCGAGCTAGTCGACTCAAAGAAGAACGTGATCGCAGAGCGAAATCAGCGGTTGACGGCAGAGATCGTTGAAGCATTGCTCGACAGCGACATCGAAGAGTTCAAGGCGATCTATTTCGATACTGTCACGTCGACGCCGGTGATCCTGGACACATTGGAGATGGATAAGACCACCTCGAAAGAGGAAGCGATGGTGGAGATCTATCGTCGGTTACGGCCTGGAGAAACACCTTCAGTCGACACGGCGCGAGCACTCTTTGACAACTTATTCTCGAACTCCAAGCGGTACGATCTCTCGCCGGTTGGGCGTCTCAAGTTGAATAAGAAGCTGGGCCTCGATCTGCCGTTGGAGCAACGGACGTTGACCGCGCAGGATATGGTCGAGGTCATCCGTTATCTCGTGAATTTAAAGCTGGGTAAGGGCGAAATCGACGACATCGACCACTTGGGCAACCGTCGCGTTCGTTCGGTCGGAGAGCTGTTGGAGAACCAGTTCCGGCTTGGGCTGGTCCGTATGGAGCGCAGTATCAAGGAGCGGATGAATCTCCTCGATATGGAAACGGTGCTGCCGCATGATTTGATCAATGCGAAGCCTGTGGTCGCCGCGGTCAAGGAGTTCTTCAGCAGCAGTCAGTTGTCTCAGTTCATGGACCAAACGAATCCGCTCGCGGAAATTACACATAAGCGGCGGCTGTCCGCGCTTGGTCCCGGTGGTTTGACCAGGGAGCGGGCGGGCTTCGAAGTTCGCGACGTCCATCCTTCGCACTACAGCCGTATTTGTCCGATCGAAACGCCGGAAGGCCCGAACATCGGATTGATCACGTCGTTGGCGACCTATGCCCGCATCAATAAGTTCGGATTTATTGAGGCCCCCTATCGCAAAGTGGTGAAGGGGAGAGTGACGGACGAGATCGAGTTTCTTTCCGCGATCGAAGGGGACAAGTACATCATCGCGCAGGCGAACTCGCCGATCGATGCGTCCGGTCGCTTGCTGTCAGAAACCATTTCTGCGCGCTCTGCCGGAGACTTTGTGACGGCCACATCCGACAAGATCGAATACATGGATGTGTCGCCGAAGCAGGTGGTGAGCGTGGCGACGGCATTGGTGCCCTTCTTGGAGCATGACGACGCCAATCGTGCTTTGATGGGGTCGAACATGCAGCGTCAAGCGGTGCCGTTGCTGGTGTCCGAATCTCCATTAGTCGGGACTGGTATGGAAGCGGTCGTTGCGCGTGATTCTGGTTATGTGGTGCAGGCCAAGCGAGCTGGTGTGGTGGAAAGTGTCGATGCCACGCGGGTCGTGGTACGTGCCGACTCCAAAGAAAATCGGAAGCGGAACGATGCCGGGTTGGACGTGTACGATTTGATCAAATTTCAGCGATCGAATCAGAATACGACGATCACGCAGACGCCGGTGGTTCGGCTTGGGCAGCCGGTGAAAGTGGGGCAGGTCTTGGCGGACGGTCCTGCTATTGATCACGGCGAATTGGCTTTGGGGAAAAACATTCTCGTCGCCTTCATGCCGTGGGGCGGATACAACTTCGAAGATGCCATTCTGCTGAGTGAAAAACTCGTACGGGAAGATGCGTTTACCTCGATTCATATTGAGGAGTTCGAGGTAGAAGCCCGCGATACCAAGCTCGGGAAAGAAGATATTACCCGCGATATTCCGAATGTCGGAGAAGAAGCACTTCGCGATCTCGACGAAAGCGGCATCATCCGTATCGGGGCCGAAGTGAAGCCTGGCAATATTCTGGTCGGGAAGGTGACGCCGAAAGGCGAAACGCAGCTCACGCCGGAAGAGAAATTGTTGCGGGCTATCTTTGGTGAGAAAGCCGGAGATGTGAAGGATACGTCGCTCACGGTGCCGCCAGGCGTCGAGGGTATCGTGGTCGATGTGAAAATTTTCTCGCGAAAGGGCCTGGATAAAGACGAACGGTCCAAGAGCATCGAGAGCGAAGATGCGATGAAGCTTCAGCGTGACCATCACGAAGAGCTCCGTATCATCGATGAAGAGAAAACGAAGAAGATCCGAAAGCTTTTGCTGGGGAAAGTAGTCGGTCGTGACTTGATGGATCCTGAGAGCGGCGATGTCATTCTGAAGAAGAAGGGCAAGTTGACCGCAGAGATTCTCAAGCGGCTCCCGGACGAGACGGTTCGGTACATCATTCTGAGCGATCCGGATGAGCAAAAAGAGCTGGAAGATGTCGAGCGACGGGCAAAAGAGCAGATTGAGATTCTGCAGACGCTGTATGACGAGAAGGTTGGACGCCTGAAGCGTGGCGATGAATTGCCGCCTGGCGTGATCAAGCTTGTCAAGGTCTACGTCTCGATGAAGCGCAAGATTCAGGTCGGCGACAAGATGGCCGGACGGCACGGCAATAAAGGCGTGGTCTCTCGGGTCTTGCCTGAAGAGGACATGCCCTGCCTGCCGGACGGAACACCAGTGGAAATTGTGCTCAATCCACTTGGTGTGCCGTCACGTATGAACGTCGGTCAGATTCTTGAGACTCACTTGGGCTGGGCTGCCAAGGCGTTGGGGATCAAGGTGGCGAGCCCGGTGTTCGACGGAGCGTCAGAAACGGAAATTAAGGATTTGCTCAAAAAGGCAGGTCTTCCGCCCAGCGGGCAAACGATGCTCATGGATGGTCGGACCGGTGAAATGTTCGGCAGTCCGGTGACGGTCGGCTACATGTATGTCTTGAAGTTGCACCACTTGGTGGACGACAAGATTCACGCTCGGTCAATCGGTCCTTATTCGCTCGTCACCCAGCAGCCGCTCGGTGGTAAGGCGCAATTCGGCGGCCAGCGGTTGGGAGAAATGGAAGTCTGGGCGTTGCAGGCTTACGGTGCCGCGTCCACGCTGCAAGAGTTCTTGACAGTGAAGTCGGACGACGTGCCGGGCCGATCGCGGATGTACGAAGCGATCGTGAAGGGCGAGCCATTCCTGGAGCCTGGATTGCCCGAGTCGTTTAACGTCTTGGTCAAAGAGTTGCAGAGTTTAGGGCTCGACGTCGAACTGGTTAAGTCGCAAGACTAACCCATTTGTGTGCCGGCCTGTGCGGTCGGCATCAGAGGAGGTCACTACTTTGGAAGGCGTCTACACATTATTTGAGAAGCCGCGCGATGCGGTTTCTTTCGATTCGATGCGGATCAAGATCGCATCGCCAGAAAAAATTCGGTCGTGGTCGTACGGCGAAGTGAAGAAGCCGGAGACCATCAATTACCGGTCGTTTAAGCCGGAAAAAGACGGACTGTTTTGTGCGAAGATTTTCGGTCCGATCAAAGATTGGGAATGTAACTGCGGTAAGTATAAGCGGATGAAACACCGCGGAATCGTCTGCGACAAGTGCGGTGTCGAGGTCATTCAGTCCAAGGTCCGTCGAGAGCGCATGGGCCATATCGAGCTCGCGGCGCCGGTGGCGCACATTTGGTTCCTCAAGGGAGTGCCGAGCCGGATCGGAACTTTGCTCGACATGAGCTTGAAGGGGCTGGAGCGGATCCTCTATTTCGAGAGTTATGTCTGCGTCGACCCAGGATCGACTGACTTGACGGAGAAGGAGCTGGTCTCAGAGGAGAAGCTTCGCTCGCTCCAATCTGAATATAGCCCCGGTTCCTACAAGGTCGGTATCGGTGCTGATGCCATCCGTGAGTTGCTCCGCAAGATCGATATCACGGCCAAGTGGGATGAGATCAAGGCCAAGGCGAAGACGTCCGCTTCCGCGGCGTTGAAGAAGAAATATGCGAAGCAGTTGAAGGTTATCGAGGCGTTCCGTAAATCCGGGAACATGCCTGAGTGGATGATCATGGATGTCATTCCGGTGTTGCCTCCTGAATTGCGTCCCCTTGTGCCGCTAGACGGCGGACGATTTGCGACCTCGGACCTGAACGACTTGTATCGCCGCGTGATCAATCGCAACAATCGTCTGAAGCGTCTGATCGAGCTGAAGGCTCCTGGCGTGATTATCCGAAACGAAATGCGGATGTTGCAGGAAGCGGTCGATGCCCTCTTTGATAACGGCCGTCGTGGTCGTGCGATTCGTGGTCCGAATAAACGGCCGCTCAAGTCATTGAGCGACATGCTGAAGGGAAAGCAGGGGCGTTTCCGTCAGAACCTGCTCGGTAAACGAGTCGATTATTCAGGACGAACGGTCATTGTCGTGGGACCTGAGCTTCGTTTGCACCAATGCGGTTTGCCGAAGAAGATGGCGCTCGAACTCTTCAAGCCATTTATCTTCCACAAACTGGAAGAGCGGGGCGCGGCGACGACGATCAAGAGTGCCAAGCGTTTGGTAGAAAAAGAACGACCGGAAGTGTGGGACGTACTGGATGAGGTCATCCGCGAACATCCCGTGCTGCTGAACCGTGCACCCACGTTACACCGTCTCGGTATTCAGGCATTCGACCCGGTTTTGGTCGAAGGCAAGGCTATCCGGCTGCATCCGTTGGTTTGCGCCGCATTCAACGCCGACTTCGACGGAGACCAGATGGCGGTCCACGTTCCGCTGTCGGTTGAAGCGCAGGTCGAGGCACGCGTGCTGATGATGTCGATCAATAACATCCTTTCGCCTGCGAACGGCAAGCCGATTGCGGTGCCGTCGCAAGATATGGTGCTGGGTTGTTATTGGCTGACGAAAGAGCGTGGCGGCTGTAAGGGCGAGGGGAAATTATTCGGCTCGCCGGAAGAAGTGCGTATTGCCTTCGACTCGGAAGCGTTGGAAGTGCATGCACGGATCAAGGTGCGGGTTGAGGGCGCGCTCGTTCAGGCTACGGTGGGGCGTGTCATTCTATCAGAAGTGCTTCCTGTCGGCATGCCGTTCGCCAACGCGAACAAGCTCATGACCAAGAAGGAAATGACGAAGTTGATCGATACGGTGTATCGCCAGTGCGGACATCGGGAGACCGTCACGTTCCTCGATAAGGTCAAGGATCTGGGATTCCATTATGCCACTCGGGCAGGCATCTCGATCTGCATCGACAATATGCATATTCCGACCAAGAAGCAGGAGTTGCTTGGGAAGGCGCAGCATGAAGTGACTGAGATCGAGCGGCAATATGCCGAGGGGTTGATCACCAACGGTGAGCGGTACAACAAGGTGATCGATATCTGGGCCCACGTGACCGAACAAATTGCGAATGAGATGATGAAGGAGCTGGGCGCTGGTGGCGATCCGAACAAAGCCGAGTCCTTCAATCCGATCTTCATGATGGCGGACTCGGGCGCTCGTGGTAGCTCGCAGCAGATCCGTCAGTTGGGTGGTATGCGCGGATTGATGGCCAAGCCGTCCGGTGAAATCATCGAGACGCCAATTACCGCTAACTTCCGCGAAGGCTTGACGGTGTTGCAGTACTTTATTTCGACGCACGGTGCCCGTAAGGGATTGGCCGATACAGCGTTGAAGACGGCCAACTCCGGTTATCTCACGCGTCGTTTGGTCGACATCGCACAAGATGTGATTATCAACGAGATCGATTGCGGCACCACCGATGGCATTATTGTGAGCGCCTTGGTCGAAGGCGGCGAAATTATTCAGCCGATCGAAGAACGCGTGTTGGGTCGTTTGGCGGCGGAAGATATCCGTGATCCTGTCACGGGTGAGATCATCGTTTCCTTCAACGAAGAGATCGATGAAGATCGCACCAAGGCGATCGTGGAAGCCGCGGTCGACCGCGTCAAGATTCGTTCGGTGCTGACCTGTCAGTCGCGACGCGGAGTGTGTCGTTCCTGTTATGGACGCGACTTGGCCCGCGGGCGGTTGGTCGAAAAGGGCGAACCGGTGGGTGTTATCGCAGCGCAATCGATCGGTGAGCCGGGAACACAGCTGACGATGCGGACGTTCCACATCGGAGGAACGGCGAGTAAGGTGGTTGAGCAAACCGTCACCGAGTCAAAGCACGCCGGTACGATCAAGTTCATGAGTTTTGACGCCAAGAAAAATGCCGACGTTCATAACGCTGGGATCGCGGTTCAGAATAAAGAGGGCGAATGGGTCGTCATGAACCGGAATGCGAAGATCTCCGTTGCCGATGAGAGCGGGCGTGAACGCGAAAAGTATTCGGTCGTCTATGGCGCCAAGATCAAGGTGAAGGATGGCGGCCGCATCGAGTTGGGCCAAAAATTGGTGGAGTGGGACCCCTACTCATTGACCATTCTGACTGAGGTGGGGGGCAGAGTTGCGTACGGAGACATCGTGGAAGGTATCACGATGAAGGAAGAGTTCGATGAAGTGACCGGTCTCTCACGCAAGGTCATCGTCGAGCATAGTGGTGCGACGTTGCGTCCTCGCGTATCCGTCAAGGATGAGAGCGGAAAAACCGCCAAGGTTGCCGCGGCGGCGAACGTGGCCCGCTATCTGCTTCCGGTCGGCGCGCATATTTTCGTCGAAAAAGGCGCACTCGTGACGCCTGGTGACGTGTTGGCGAAGATTCCTCGTGAGACGACCAAGACGAAGGACATCACGGGTGGTCTGCCTCGCGTCGCTGAGTTGTTCGAGGCCAGGAAGCCGAAGGAGACGGCCGTCATCAGTGAAATCGACGGTGAAATTTCCTACGACGGTTTCGTGAAGGGCATGCGCAAGGTGCTGGTCAATAATAAGATGGGCGACGTGAAAGAATATTTTATTCCTAAGGGTAAACACGTCAACGTGCACGAGGGTGATTGGGTGAGGGCTGGCGAGCCGTTGATGGACGGATCGGCGAACCCACACGACATACTCGATGTATTGGGCCCGAACGAGCTGCAGAAATATCTCGTCGACGAAGTGCAGGACGTCTACCGTCTGCAAGGCGTGACGATCAACGACAAGCATATTGAGATTATTGTGCGGCAGATGTTGCGCAAGGTTCGCATAGAAGATCCTGGCGATACGGAATTCTTGCCGGGTAGCCAGGTCAGTAAGATGTTGTTCGATGAAGAGAACGAGCGAGTGGTAGCGCGGGGAGGCCAGCCAGGACTCGGGAAGCCAGTCCTACTGGGTATTACTAAGGCAGCGCTGACTACGGATAGTTTCATTTCCGCGGCTTCATTCCAGGAAACCACGCGAGTCTTGACGGAGGCGGCGATCAATGGACGCGAAGACAAGCTGCTAGGGCTGAAGGAAAATGTCATTGTCGGTCGTTTGATCCCGGCTGGAACGGGCTTCGACGAATATCGCGACACATTCGTCATTAGTCCCAAGCCTGAGCCGGTGATTGCGGGTCAGGGGGAGGCGGCGGCGCTGACGCATGAAGGGGTGGGGGCTGGATCTGAAGGGCCTGCGCGCTCATAATCCATGCGGCGTTGAATGTGACTTGACACCACGGCGGATGATCACTATAATCCGCGGGCTTTACACTTGAAGAGTTGAGAAGAGCAGTCAAACTGTGCTGAAGATGAGAGTGACGAACTAATGCCAACGATTAATCAGTTAGTCAGAAAAGGCCGCAAGCTGGCGCATGCGAAGACGAAGAGCCCCGCGCTCAAGTCCTGCCCGCAGAAGCGCGGTGTCTGTCTCCGTGTGTACACATCAACACCGAAAAAGCCGAACTCGGCGTTGCGTAAAGTTGCGCGCGTCCGGCTGACCAACGGGATGGAAGTGACGACGTACATTCCAGGTGTCGGTCATAATCTTCAAGAGCACTCCATTGTGCTTGTGCGTGGTGGTCGTGTGAAGGACTTGCCTGGTGTGCGGTATCACATCGTCAGAGGCGCCCTTGACGCTGTCGGTGTGGCGGATCGTAAGCAGAGCCGTTCGAAGTACGGAGCGAAGCGACCAAAGTAGAGGAAGATAGATTGTCTCAGTTGGTAACGAGAGAGTGAATGACACATGCCAAGAACTAGATTTTTAGATCAGCGCGATCCGCTCCCTGACGTACGATACCGGGATAAGCTCGTCGGGAAATTCTTGAATATCCTGATGTCTGGCGGCAAGAAGAGCACGGCTGAGCGTATCTGCTACGGTGCTTTCGATGTCATTCAGGAGAAGACTGGTAGTGATCCGCTCAAGGTGTTTCGGACGGCGATCGATAATGTCAAGCCGGTTGTCGAAGTGAAGTCCCGTCGGGTGGGCGGTGCTTCGTATCAGGTGCCTGTCGAAATTCGTCCGGCACGCCGGATGTCGCTGGCTCTCAGGTGGTTGGCGGAGTACTCGCGGACTCGCGGCGGCAAGAGCATGCGGGAGAAGCTTGCGGCTGAGCTGCTCGATGCGTCGAATAACACGGGTGCGGCAGTGAAGAAGCGGGAAGATGTGCATCGGATGGCGGAGGCCAATAAGGCGTTCGCGCATTATCGCTGGTAGGATTTTTCTGTGCTGCAGCTGGGCCGTACTGCGATCCGTATGTGCGGGTGCTTGTAGGTCGCGGTATTTCATCGGCCTCGTTTGCGGCATGTGTATTTTTAGGGGATCTTCGTGGCACGCCAATCACCATTAGAAAAAACTCGCAACATCGGCATCATGGCCCACATTGATGCCGGTAAGACGACGACGACCGAGCGCATTCTCTATTACACGGGGATTTCGCATAAGATCGGTGAAGTGCACGAGGGTGCAGCTACCATGGACTGGATGGAGCAGGAGCGTGAGCGCGGCATCACGATTACGGCTGCAGCGACAACCTGTTTTTGGCGTGATCATCGTATTAATATTATCGATACTCCGGGGCACGTCGACTTTACGATCGAAGTCGAGCGCTCGCTTAGAGTGCTCGATGGGGCTGTCGCGGTGTTTGACTCTGTGCAGGGAGTTGAGCCGCAGTCCGAGACGGTCTGGCGGCAAGCTGATAAGTATAGTGTGCCTCGCATTGCATTCATGAATAAAATGGATCGCATCGGTGCGGATTTCTATGTCAGTGTTCAGACGATGATTGATCGGCTGGGTGCCAATCCAATTCCGATTCAAATCCCGATCGGTAAAGAGTCTGAGTATCGTGGGTCTATCGATCTCATTACGATGAAGGCCTACGTGTATGACGATGAGACGCTTGGCGCCAAGTATAAAATCGATGAGATTCCGGCTGACCTCCTTGATCGGGCTAATGAATACCGCGCCAAAATGGTGGATGCCGTCGCTGAATTCGATGAGCAGGCGATGGAGAAGTACTTAAACGGTCAGCCTTTGACTGAAGAGGAAATTCGTCGGGCTGTTCGTGCCGGTGTGCTTTCGATGAAGATGACTCCTGTTCTCTGCGGCACTGCGTTTAAGAATAAGGGTGTCCAGCAATTACTGGATGGGGTTGTAGACTTTCTCCCGTCGCCGCTGGATGTCGAGTCTGTGACCGGGATCGATCCGAATACCGAGAAAGAAGTGAAGCGGTTTCCCTCGGATAGTGAGCCGTTCGCCGCGCTCGCATTTAAGATTATGACGGATCCGTTCGCTGGTCAGCTCACGTTTCTGCGGGTCTACTCTGGAACATTGAAGACTGGGACTTCCGTTGCGAACGTAACGAAGGGGACGAAGGATCGGGTTGGGCGTCTCCTGAAGATGCACGCAAATAAGCGCGAAGACATCGATGTGGCCTATGCGGGTGACATTGTAGCGGCAGTCGGATTAAAAGGGGCCACGACCGGAGATACGCTGGCGGACGAAAAGCAGCCGGTTCTGCTTGAGGTCATGAAGTTCCCCGAGCCGGTCATCGCCATGGCGATTGAGCCGAAGACCAAGCAGGATCAAGAGAAGATGGGGTTTGCGCTTCAGAAGTTAGCGCAGGAAGATCCATCTTTTCGGGTCAAGACGGATGAAGAGACCGCTCAGACCATCATTGCGGGAATGGGTGAGTTGCATCTTGAGATCATCGTCGATCGCATGATGCGTGAGTTTAAGGTTGAGGCTAATGTCGGAAAGCCGGAGGTCGCCTTCAGGGAAACGATTCGTCGGAAGGCCGAGGCTGAAGCCAAATATGTTAAGCAGACCGGTGGTCGAGGTCAGTATGGCCATGTCGTGTTGACGGTCGAGCCGGCTGAGTCCGGTAAGGGGTTGGAGTTTATTAATAAGACTGTCGGGGGATCTATTCCTAGAGAATTTATTCCGGCAATCGAAAAGGGTGTGAAGGAGCGGCTAGACTCAGGCGTTATCGCTGGCTACCCGCTTCGCGATGTCAAAGTTACGGTAATCGATGGATCGTTTCACGACGTAGACTCGAATGAAATGGCCTTTAAGATCGCCGGCTCAATGGCATTTATCGATGCCTGTAAGAGGGCTGACCCTGTCCTTCTCGAGCCGATCATGAAGGTTGAGGTTGTGGTTCCTCAGGACTTTATGGGCGATGTGATCGGAAACTTGAATGGCCGTCGTGGCAAGATCCAGGGCATGAAGTCTCGGGCTGCTGCGCAGGTGATTGATGCCTCGGTGCCGCTGAGTGAAATGTTTGGATATGCGACCGATCTTCGGTCGCGCACGCAGGGGCGCGCAACGTACAGTATGGAATTCGACCGGTACGATCCGGTGCCTCGGCAGATTTCCGAGGCGATCATCGCGAAGTATCGGGGCGAGTAGTCTGATTGATTTTTGAGTAGGACGGAAGGAGCGGTTATGGCGAAGGCGAAATATGAGCGGCGGAAGCCGCACGTGAATATCGGGACGATCGGGCATGTGGACCACGGCAAGACGACGTTGACCGCGGCCTTGACGAAAGTCTGTGCGGAGAAGGGCATGGCCAAGTACATTCCGTAC
>JAUXVD010000007.1 GCA_030684575.1 Nitrospirota bacterium
AGCCAGGTCGCACAGAATTCCGGTAAGGCGGCGACGCTGGCGCAAGAGACGGTGCAGACCGCGAAGAACGGCGGGTCGGTGGTAGCCGACACAATTTCCGGCATGCAACATCTGTCGGAAGCTGTTTCCAACTCGGCGACGATCATTGCCGAGCTGGGCAAGTCGTCCGATCAAATCGGGGAAATCGTGCGCGTCATTGAAGATATCGCCGATCAGACCAATTTGCTGGCGTTGAACGCGGCGATCGAAGCCGCCCGCGCCGGCGAACAGGGACGGGGATTCGCCGTCGTCGCCGACGAAGTCCGCAAGTTGGCGGAACGGACGACCAAAGCGACGAAGGAAATCGGCGATATGATCCGGCAGATTCAACACGATACCCGCGGCGCGGTCGATTCGATGCAGCAGGGAACGCAGAAAGTCAGTGGCGGTGTCGAACTGGTCAACAAGACCGGCGAAGCGCTCACCCGGATCGTGCAGATGGTGTCCGAAAGCGCGGATATGATTCGCCAGATTGCCGTGGCCTCAGAAGAGCAGTCGGTGGCCACGCAGCAAATCGCCAACGACATTGAGAATGTCGCGAAGGTGACGAAGGAATCCGCGTCAGGCGCCAATGAGTCGGCCAAAGCGAGCCATGACCTCAGCCAGTTGGCCGTTGAGCTGCAAGGGATTGTGGGATCGTTCAAGGTGTGACGAGCAGAATTCATCCTGAGCACTGGACGCCGCTGTGATAGGCGTCCAGTGCGGACTGAAGAGTTCGAAAGGAAACACGTGCAGTATTATTTCAGTCGCCTGTCGATGCAGTGGAAATTGCTCGCGCTGGCTGGTCCATTCATCGTGGCGTTGTCCGTCGTCTTCACCGGCATGTATATGGGCCTTCAAGAAGTGAAGGTGGCCGGTCCGATTTATTCCGAGATCGTGATGACAAAGGACCTGGTAGCCGACGTCTTGCCTCCCCCGGAGTATTTGATCGAATCCTATCTGGTGGCACTGGAAATGTTGCTGGTGCAGGACCGTACGCAACTCATCGGCCTCGTGTCCAAGAGTAAACAATTGGGGGAAGAGTTTGAGTCCCGTCACAGCTTCTGGGTGAACGTACTTCCTGAGGGCGAGATCAAGGCGCGGCTGACGGTTGCCTCCTATCAGCAGGGGAAGGCGTTCTTAGCCGTGCGCGACAACGACTATATTCCTGCCTTGCTCGCCGGAGATGTGAGTAAAGCGCGCGCGCTCGCAGCCGGCATGCTGCATAGCACGTACAATGAACATCGTCTGGCCATTGACCAGGTCATTGCGCTGGCCGTGCCCTGGCAGCATCGATTGGAAGAACAGGCCGGCAACCGTGTCCAGCAGCACGTGCGTCAGTCGATGCTGTTGGGGGTGGGATTCGGGGCGATCGCCATGATCGTCGGATTCTTCGTCGCCCGGTCGATCATACAACCGCTTCATGGACTCATGGCGGCATTCGGCCGATTTGCGAAGGGCGATCTGAGTCAGCGGGTGCCGGTACATGGTGATGACGAAGTTGCTGGTCTATCCAGATCCTTCAATCTTTGTTCGGAGAAGCTTCAGGACATGATCGGCAAAGTCGCGCATGTGACCGACAAGGTCGCTTCCGCGTCGGTCGAACTGTCCGCCACGGCGGAGGAAATCTCCAGGGGCACCGATACCCTGACGTCTCGTGCCGCGCAGACCGCTGCGGCGGTGGAGGAAATGACGTCGACCGTCAGCCAGGTCGCACAGAATTCCGGTAAGGCGGCGACGCTGGCGCAAGAGACGGTGCAGACCGCGAAGAACGGCGGGTCGGTGGTAGCCGACACAATTTCCGGCATGCAACATCTGTCGGAAGCTGTTTCCAACTCGGCGACG
>JAUXVD010000009.1 GCA_030684575.1 Nitrospirota bacterium
GGCGACCGTCCCCACGGAGACTTTTAAGAACTGCCTACGTGACAAAAACATGGGTAACACCTCCTAAGAGTTGAGGGCTTCAATAAGCCCACGCGACTTCACCAACGCACAGCGGAAAGTTCAGACCACCCCCCTTCCTGCAGAGCGATGCAAGAAAACAGAACAATCGAATAGTTTTCGACCGACGCATCGGCCAAACTTGTCGATTTATCATGAATGCCAGGCATCATAAGTCTCCTAAGTTCGCAATATTCGCACCAAAGCCTGAAAACAATCCGTCTGAGCAAATGCGGTGTAAGTTATTGAAATATAAAGTTAATACTATATTTTATTAGTCATTTAAATCGCGACGGATCTTCACAAGTGGGTACTTGCCGTATCAACTTCTCTACTGCGAACTTCCAACATACTCTAAGCCTCAATAAATCAATGTCTTGCGTAAATCAATCGAGCGTTACCTTTCGGTAGCACTTCAGGGTGATTGTAACGAAGGTAACGGAGGAAGAATGATGTTGTTCAGGTCGCTTGACAGTCTCGTTCCTACTCAGTAGAATCCCACCCCTTGCACCGACTGTGATTGGGCGGGAATAGCTCAGTGGTAGAGCATCGCCTTGCCAAGGCGAGGGTCGCGAGTTCAAATCTCGTTTCCCGCTCCAATTTTACTGTCGGCCACGCTTCAGATACTTCCTCAAAGATATTCCATCAACAGAAACTCAAGCCTCAACACCTCTTCTTTTTCACAATTCTCTGATGGACCTAGCTCTCCGTCGAAGCGATTCAACAGCCTGCCGACACAGGTACCGCTTCGCTGTTTCACCGATGTACCGTGAAGTGATCCCAGAGAGGGAGCGCAGGACGTCCAGCAGACGGGCCTGTACTTACCGGGAGGGAACGTGCAGTGGACGCACGGCTCGCCATGCTTAATCAAAATCGTGAAAATCAGTCTATTAATTTGGCTTGTTAGTGGATTGTACGCAGGATGGATTGCAGTCGTCCTACTTGTTCAGCTGCGCGGGAAAGTTCTTCCGGTAGGAGAGGGACGCGACTAAATCGTCCCTGATAATAGAGGGCGGTCACGTCCGCCACCATAGGCCCGGCCGCCGCCCATTTCTGCTCCACTTGTCTGGAGAATTCAGCGGCAGTAGCGGCTGGAAGCTTGGCCATGCCCTTCTTCTCCAACGTACGAAGCATGCGGGCATAGAGCTGTACGATCGCATGCTGTGAGGGTGCAATCGAGAGATGCATACTGGCCCAGAGGCCTATCCTGTCCCGGAGCATAAGCAGGAGCAAGGCCAAGCCAACCACCACCATTCCCGTAATAAGTTCCAACACCCCCGGCTGGACGATTCGGGATATGCGCGCCAGCCGATTGAGTACATGGCCTATTGGAGTACTCAACGCCGAAATCCAGCCACTCACTCTCTCACGCAATGCGTCACTGCTTTCTCGAACTCCGTGAACAACTGCCAATTGATCCTTCCCGCTATAACGAACGAATAAACGATCCCACTGTAATCGAAAGGATTCCCCAAATCGTCGAATAGACTCCCATCGAGAGGTCCCACCCGCTGCACTGACGCTGGGCGTAGGATCCATCGTGACCCAACCTGATTGCGGAAAGTAGACCTCAACCCAGGCATGCGCGTCCCGTTGGCGCACAGTGAAGTACCCTCCAAACTCGTTCCATTCTGTGGCCAGAAATCCTGTCACCAGTCGCGCGGGAATCCCTATCGTACGTAGCATCATGACCATCGCAGTTGCGTAATGCTCGCAGTATCCCGTTTTACGTACGAATAGAAATTCATCGAGCGGATGACTCAGCGTTGCCGTATCGGCCTCAAGGCTGTACCGATAGTTTTCCAAAAGATGCTGCTGGATCGCGAGCGTTTGTCCAAATGGGGTCGAGACCTGCTGAACGACCCGATGCGCTAGGTCAGCAACCTGCTGTGACTCTACGGGAACTTGGAGGTAGCGGGAACGAATTGCGTCTGGATAGGCCAGAGCCATCGCGGCCCGGTCACCTGCAACGAGCTGCGGAATCTGAGAGGTGACGGAGTATCGTGAACGAGAAGAAGGAGAAAGAGGCAAGTGTAGGCCACTCATGCCATCAACCTGTACGGCGGGAAAATCGCCGCTCACAAGTTCCGCGAATGGGGCGGCAAATAGGATTGGGGTATCGAGCGTTTCCAGCAAAATATCTTGGCGGATCGCCACAGACAGGCTGTCCGGAGGACGGCTGCCAGCTGGGCGAGCAAGGAACACCCCATCCGCCACGAGACTCAACGAACGGCGTCTGGTTCCGCTATGGCTCCACGATCGTCCATTGTATTGATCGTACGCGAGGCCTCGCAAGTAGAGTCGATCTTTCGCAATAGTCGGTTGGTCAGGCAATTCAACTCGCATGACGATCTGAGGGTCCTGTTTGACAGACCCAATCGTCCCCAGGTCAACCCGATCGGAAAATCCTGTCGTCCGCAGAGCTTCCCCATGTGTTTTTTGTATGACGCCGGCCCCGATACGAGGGATCACAAAAAAAATGGCAAATGTCAGACCAATCGTCATGACAGCGGTTCCGTTCGTCAACCAAAAGAAGCGGTGCGTGATCCTGCTCGGGCATGTTGCGTGACAGGCTGCCATGCTTGTGGGTATGACGACGGCAGAGGCTTCGACCTTTTCCTGGGTCAAGTGATACAGCAAGAGTGTCCAGACCGCCCCAAGCAGATACAGCAGAAAAATCGGCAGGTACCACGCATCGGTTGTGAGTGCGGCGGAGGCCAAGATTGCCATGAGGCTGATGGCATAGAGGTGCCGATAATCACACCGCTGTTGAAGGGTGAGCAACTTGATGCCCAATAACATGACCAAGAAATGGATACCAGCCGGGAGAAGATCTTGTGATACCACTGTCAGATCGATGAGAAATATGACAAAGGCACCGATCAACAGAACGTTCCACATGGCTGGGGAGACCGTGACCTGTGCCATCGCACGCCGAACGAAAGCAATCCCTCCCGCATCACACAATGTGATGATGAGGATGATCGCCGTCGGAAGGGCGATCCAGAGGGGGACACTTTGCGCAAACACCAGTCCGCTGAACGCGATGATGGCGAGGAGGACGGAGCTGAGCTTAAAGGCTTGATCAAAAGGCATGGGTTAATTCTTCGAGTTGCGCCGCGTGGAGCACTCGATCCGCCTGTACCATACTGGAAGATGCCACCTGCTCCGACCAGGGGACAACCGCCACCGTATAACCTCGGTCGGCTTCGTGAGGTAGCGAGAGGTACTCGCCGCCCTGGTTAGCCTCGCTCGTTTCAGGTGGATGCCGTTCGCAAAGCGCCAACAGGCGTAGCATCGCAAAGAGATGGGCGGATCCGGATCCGAGCCCCGAATCCTCCCTCCCAACGATCAGTCGCACGGGGTATGCCCGTTCAGTCAGTTGCCAGAGGAGCGATGCGACGAATGTCACGCTTCGTTCGAATAGCGGTTCGCTTTCGTCGGGAGCCACGATTGAAAGAGCGACCAGGATGCGGCGCTGATCTTCCGCTTCGGTTTCCCGCACGATGAGCTGGGATGTGCGGGCGGTCGTCATCCAATGAATGGATCGCGAGTCATCGCCCGGTTGATAGAGGCGTAAGTTGTAGAGTTGTGTCCCATGTCCTCGTCGAGAGAGAGACTCTCCTTGCCCTTCGCTGACCAATTCATCCATGAATCGCAGGGCGAGTGGCTTGATGGGAGGACTGACGAGCAGGTGCGCTTCCGTGGCGTAAAACCCTTTCTTGAGAAATAACCCGAATGGAAATAGCGTCTGCGCCCGGATACCTTCAAACCGAAGCCAGCCCCGTTTTGTCGCCAGCAGTGGGTAGGATAGGAGCATCGAGCTCTGTGCGGGGAGGTGGTGAATGGCGAGCCCTCGATCGACATCCTGGCCTTCGACAACATCAAGCAAACGCAGGGAAAAGCTGGGCAGGTGTCGATGCCGGTTGGCGACCGAGAGCGTGAGAGTGGTCGGCTCATTGGCCATGATGAGATCGGGCACATGCCGGCGAATTTCTAAACGGCGAAGACAATGCTCAGAGAGCAGTCCCGATACCACGATGAGGCTGAGCATCATCGCCAGCAGTAAGTAAAATAGATTGTTGCCGGTGTTAATGGCGGCAAGCCCGATCCCGAATGTAAACAGAAGAAACCTGGTCCCTTCGGGCGTCAGACGAATCGACCGCCGACGGGCCAGACCTCGCAGGGACGAAAAGACCGAAGAGACGTGGAGATTCAGGAGTGCCTGCATCACGCATTCACCTCACCCAGTTGGCAAACAGCAGGATGCTCAAAAAGACCGTCCAGCAAGGCCCCGGCGAGTGAAGGCCCAAGGCATACACTCGGGGTACGTTGAGGGCCTGAGCGATGCGAGAACGAAGCTGGCGGGCCTTTCCTAGCATCCTGCTAGACGGGGACGGAAACGGTCTCAACGATATCGAGGACCATGCGCTCAGCCTGTTCGAAGCTCTGGGTCCGCATCCCATGGGTCCGATTCAGCATGACACGGTGAGACAGCACGATCGGCGCGAGCTCCTTGATGTCGTCAGGAAGGCAATAGTCGCGTCCCCGGACGACCGCCAGTGCCTTGGCAGCCTTGCTCAGCGCTAGCGCTCCGCGGGTGCTGACGCCCAGAGAAAGAAGCTCACTCTGACGGGTCGCTTGCACAATCGCGAGCAGATAGTCCGTCAAGCCCTCTTCCATATGCACTTGATCGACGCGGGCCTGTAATACCAATACCTCGTGAGCCGTCAACACCGCGTCCAATGTTTCAGCCGGATGCAACGAATGTGGCCGATCGAGCACTTTCCGCTCTTCCTCAAGCGAGGGGTATCCAATAGAGAGGCGCATCAGAAACCTATCAAGTTGAGATTCCGGAAGGGGAAATGTCCCATGATATTCGGCAGGGTTCTGCGTCGCGATGACCATAAATGGCTGCTCAAGCGGATGGGTCTGATTATCGACGGAAATCTGAGCCTCGCTCATCGCTTCCAGAAGACTGCTCTGAGTCTTCGGCGTGGTGCGATTAATCTCGTCGGCCAGTACAACATTGGCAAAGATTGGACCCGGTATGAACTCGAACCCCTGTTTTTGCCGATTGAACATGGAGACGCCGACGATGTCGGAGGGCAAGAGATCGCTGGTGAATTGAATGCGCTTGAACGAACAGTCGAGTGACCTGGCCAAGCTGTGCGCCAACGTGGTTTTACCGACCCCGGGTACATCTTCGAGCAGAAGATGGCCTCGAGCCAGAAGACAGACCACCGCCATCTCGATCACATGGGCCTTCCCCTTGATGACCAGCCCAATATTGTCCTGGATCGCCCGGATGGTGTGAACTGAACTCATGTTGAGATTAGTGATCCTGGTGATTCAGGCATGCATGGTGATCTGACACGCTCGAAGTCTAGCAAAGGGTCTGGAGGCGGTCAATTTTCACGTGAGATTTTGCATCGACCAGTCTGGAACCGGCCACGCATAAGGATTTGCGATGGTGGGACGGTTCTATTCCCGGTCTATTCCGGCACGAGGATCAGCATCCAAGGAGGGGTCTCCTCGACCATGTCAGAGAACCGTCTGGCGGTACTACTGGAAGGGATGCCTGAAAAGACGGCTCCACGACGAATCTGAACGGAGCGGAAACGATAGGTCGGGCCCTGCATCGGGAGAGGGGGAAGCACCCGTGGAATCTGCCTGCGTAACAGGCTGCAATCTGACAGGTTCAAGGTCTCGCCTTGCGCAAGGCTCGAGAGCCGCTCGAAGATCTCGCCAAAAATCGTTGGAAGATTCCCTGCGGTAAAGGGCTGATCGTCCGGTCGATAGCGGGCCTCGTCGAGAAGTTGTGCAAGGACTTCCCAGAAGACCTGAGTATCCACGGCTCCCAGGACACAGAGGAGGCCGCGGCGCGACAACAAGTCGAGCAGGGCCAGGGGACCTCGAATCTCAAACTTCCAGGGTGGAAAGAGCAATGCACGGTCCCCATGCTGAACCTCCAGGGCCGGTTCGCCTGCATAATGGGTTTGCCGGAACGTCCCTTTGGTGCGATGGAGCTCTTGCGTGATGGTCTGATCGGATAATCTGGTCGGTTCGTAGGCAAATGTGGGGGTCGCAGGAGCCCAGCAGGTTGCGATCGTATAGCGTGGTGCAAGCTTCCCGGCTTGATCCAGGTTACCCAGATCAAACATGTCGTGGTTTCCAAAGAATTGAAATGAAAGCCCAGTCCGGGACCGCAGACCGTTAAGTCGCTCCCGTTCCGGATGGAGTGGGCCGCCCAGCTGTGAGCCTGGCTGAAGGCGATCAAGTCCATGGAGAACCAATTCGCGCTGTCGCTGTTGAAGGGGAGCCACATATTGCTCAACCAGTTCAGTGGCAAACGAGAGGTCGCCAGCGCCTAGATCGAACAGAGACGCCACATCTGCATCGAGCAACAAGTCGAATGGATTTTCGTGGGAATGGGCGAATGCCTCAATTTCTTCGCTCCGCAGGGAGCTCATCGGCCATTGGGACGTCGGACCCTCAACAACACCGAGCCATACACACAAAGCCCGCACAGCTTTTGTCGGGGGCAGGCCTGTGAGTTCTTTGAGTCTAGGGCCAGGGAGATCCTGAATCCGTGCGGCTTCTGCATTTCCCAACGCCACGGTCATGGCGTCGCGGATGGTGACAGACAGATCGGCACGATGGGCCTCCTCAATCAACCGTTTCAACGTCGCCGTGAGCCGGCTCGCCTCAACAAGTTTGCGTGAGGCCTCCCACTCCTTCTCTCGTTCCTGCAAGAGCTGTGTGACCTGTGAACGAAAGTCTGCAAGGACCTGTGCGGTGGAATTCATGAGTCGATTGGTGCGAAATTCGTGTTAGTAGATCCGTCGATGTTCAGCCGGTGAATGTTTGTCAGCATAACGACCTGGGCCATGAGCGTCAAGGATCACGTCTTGCCGCATCGCGAGACCTATGTTAGGTAGAGACCATGCGTATCACTACTGTACCGTTCGCGAGGCACGCGATCATTGCTATGTGTCAACTGCTATTGGTCGTTGGAACCTTGTGGAGTTCCGTGGCCTGCACGAGTGGGGGCGGAGCGGTATCTTCGATCTCCTCGCATGATAACCACCATACTCCGTTCCAAGAATGGCAGATCCTCGACACGGCGACGGGTCAACCGGTCTCTCTCGACCAGTGGACCTTGTTGTTACTGCAACAGGAGATCATCTATCTTGGCGAGGAACATCACAATCGATTTCACATTGATGCAGCAATAACGCTGCTGCGGAGGTTGCAGGCGGAGGGGCGCACACCCGTCTTAGCCATGGAAATGTTCGGCTGGGACGGCCAAGCAGCATTGGATCAGTATCTTTCCGATTCCGACACAACCAGACAGGAATTCCTCGAGGCTGTCCGGTGGAAACAAAACTGGGGCGGCTCTTACGAGGACTACGAGCCGTTGGTCCTGTTAGCAAAGGCGCAACATTGGACGGTTCGAGCCTTGAATCCCCCAAAGGCATTGGTCCGAAGCGTCGCGCAACATGGATTGGCTCAGGCACAATCTGATCCGGTTATGGCGGAATGGGGCATGAAGGACGAAGCCATCGTCGATGACCCGGTCTACCGAGCCCGTATTCTCGAACAGCTCCAGGCCTGTCATGGCGGCGGGGATGACCGCCTCTATCAAACAATGTATGAAGCCTCCATGGTCCGGGACGAAGCGATGGCCAAGACCCTAGTCAATCGCCTCAACCAGATTCGCGCTGGAACTGATTCGATGGCTGGACCGCTGGTGAGCTATACCGGAGGCGGACATATTCAGTATAACCTTCCGGTTCCGAAACGAGTGGTCCGCCGTCTGACAGGTCCAGCCCGCCAGGTGAGCGTCTACATGACATCGTTTGAGGTGGGACGTATCGAGGAACTACAAGAGATGATCCGTGAAAAGATTGCCGATTATCTCTGGCTGACTCCTGTCAGTAGCCAGGGCCCTCCCCGCCGTTGCCGATAGAAACTCGATTCGTGAGTGGCACCGAACACTTCGTGGTGATCGCCTCTCACATGTATGGATAAAGGAGAAGTGATGTCTGGAAAACCAGTGATTGCCCAGCGAACTCCCTGCACGTTAGAAGTTGGTCCGGGAACCATCTATTGGTGTAGATGTGGTCGCTCGAAGACGCAACCATTTTGCGATGGTTCCCATACGGGGACTGAATTCTCGCCGATGGAAGTCCATTTTGAAGAAAAAAAACGGGTCTCGCTCTGCGGCTGTAAACACACGAAAAAGCCGCCTTTCTGCGACGGCTCCCACTCGAAGATCTAACGAATCGCCCTGCGTCTGGCGTGAGACAGCACTATCTGATTTCGAAGGATGGCACGTTGATAACGACGGAGAATCTCGAGGCATCATGACTGCCGGTGAAAAACCGACGAACTCTTGACAGTTTAGTCGGCCCGTCTCAGACTACGCGGGAACATCAGTTGGAGTCGTTCGCGATTGGGAACACAGCGCATGCGAAATAAGATCCCCTGCTCTGCTGAGCGGTTAAGCCTCCTGGACCCTCCCATGATCCAGGCAGTGGTGGATCGCAATGCCTTTCACATCGGCAGTCAGTACCTCTCCGAGAATCGCGTTCGGATTGTCGAGGCCGATGACGCGCAGATTTCGTCCGCCGTCATTGGAAATTCCGGCCTCTACGAACAGACGATCCGTCTCAAAGAGGGGCATCTCATCTCCAAGTGCAGCTGTTCATTGCCTGAAGAGCCCATGTGCCGCCATTGCATCGCGGTTCTATTGGAGTATCATCGATGGGCGCAACCAAGGAACGGTCAACAAAAGAAGGCGAAGCCTTCCGCGGCCCCGCAGCCGGCACAGGCCCCTCCGAATAACAATGGTACGGCCACATCTACACCACCAACCGCCGCCGCGACGACGACGGACTTTAAGTTGGGAGAAGTGATGGCCTTCATTGAATGGCTTCAGCCCACGATCAAGGCATTGGAGCGAGGCCAACCATTGCCTGATTCACCAAAGCTCAGTGGCGAACTGGCTCCCTGGACTCAAGCCATTCGCAATTTAGAAGAACGCCGCCGCGAGAGCGAAGATGTGCGGATCAACCTGGAATCCGATATGCGGGACCGAGAGGCCTACGTCGGACGCTTAACGCAACAGCTGCAAGCCTCCATGGAAGAGATCAAATCCACCCAAGCCAGTACGCAAAGCCTGCAACAAGAGCTTACCGCTTGCAAGGAAATGCTGGCGAAGGTTTCCGAGGTGGCATCAGAGGTCGGGAGTTACGACAGTCAACTCAAATCTCTGTCTGGCGAGGTCTTATCAAAAGGGGCACAGCTCGACAAGCTGGCCAACTCATTCAGAGAAGTCTCAACGGCATTGAAGGCCCTGACCAAGCCCTCCGGCACCTCCTAGCCCATACCGTTTCGCACCCTCTCCGACCCTCTTTTCTCATTACCAAAATTATTGCGAATTGCTAGACGATTTCAGTATAATGCGGCCCTTGTTCGTCTAATTGATGAAGGGAGGGTCGAGTGATGAAAAAGATCGGAGCAGAGGTTTTCGTAACGGCTGGCATGGTCCTGTGGACTGGTGTCACCTATGTTCTAGCAAATGAACCGCACGGGGAGGGCGCACCAGACTATAGCGGTGTAACCAGTATCTATTACACCTTGATCGGGCTGATCCTCGCCTATGGCTTCTACGACTCCTTCCTCAAAAAGTCCTAGTCCATACACAGATCAATTGAGTTCGGTCCCTGCCTGATGTGATTTGTATTGGGCAGGGACTTTCTCTCCCCTACTTTCCTCTTCGTGAGCCCCAGTCACCGGTTCCGCTGGAGTAATGGCTCAAGCGCTGGGAATATTTTCTCTACAATGACGCGATAGCCCTCTCCCGTCGGATGAATACCGTCTGCTTGATTGAGCAGCGAGGAGCCTGCCACGCCATCGAGAAAAAATGGAATCGTCGTGAGATGATATTGGCTCGCCAGTGCGCCATAGAGCGCCTCGAACCTTGCGGTGTACTCCATGCCATAATTGGGAGGGAGTTTCATCCCGGCTAACACAACAGTGACCGACGACTGTTGAAGTTGCTGAATGATCCGCTCAAGGTTGTCCTTCGTCTCGTGAAGACTGAGGCCACGAAGCCCGTCATTGGCGCCTAACTCTACGATGACGATCGAAGGCTTGCTCTTCATGACCCAGGGTACCCTCCTCAGTCCACCAGCCGTCGTCTCACCACTGACTCCTGCATTGATGACCCGATAGGGATAACCAACCACATCGAGTTTCTGCTGTAGTTGCGCAGGGTAGGATTCATGCTGTGCCACACCTAAGCCGGCCGTCAGGCTGTTGCCGAAGGCGACAATCCGTGGCCGTTCGGCAGAGACTTGGGCCTTCGGTCGACCAAGCTGTGCCGTGACGTCAGTTCCCAGCTGTTGCCCAACGCCTTCGCGAGGAACACTTGAAGAGGGGGGAGAAGGCGCATTGGCGCGATCACAGCCGGATAGGCCGAAGAGGGAGAGGCAGAATAATAGTTTTGTGAGTACCCATAAATGACGCATATTTGTTGAGTATAATATAGGCTTTACGCAGACGATACGGTAGGAGCCTGACGAACATGATCTCACTCGATCACCTCACGATGCGCTTGGCCGGCGGCGGTCATCAGATCACGATCCTTGATGATATCACCGTCTCAATCCCTGACAAGCAACGCGTGGCTATCGTCGGTCCATCAGGAAGCGGCAAGTCCACCTTGCTAGGCCTCATCGCGGGGCTGGATCAGCCAACGTCAGGATCCATCAAGATAGACGGAGTCGAGATCTCTACAATGCGAGAGAACGCCTTGGCGCGATATCGCCGCGATCACATCGGCTATATCTTCCAATCCTTTCACCTTATTCCCACCCTCACGGCCCTGGAAAATGTCCTGGTGCCGTTAGAGTTGGCCGGGATACATGGAGCGCAGGCTCGTGCCACGGACCTGTTAGGAGCTGTTGGCCTTGCAAGTCGGTTGTCCCATTATCCCGTCCAACTATCTGGAGGCGAACAGCAACGGGTGGCTGTGGCCAGAGCGTTCGCCTGTCGCCCACCAATCCTGTTAGCAGACGAGCCAACCGGCAACTTGGATTCGGCCACAGGGCAACACATCATGAGTCTGCTCCTGTCGCTCCATCGCGATTTCGGCACCACCCTCGTCCTCGTCACGCATGATCGAGCCATGGCCTCTTCGATGGAACGCATCATTGCGTTGCGCGACGGTCGCATCGAATCCGATAGCCTCAATGACCCAGAACCTTCGGTCGCAGAGTCACCGCGGTGAACCCCTTCATCTTCAGAATGGCCTGGCGGGAAACCAGAGGTGCTTGGCGCCACTTTCTGTATTTCTTCGCTTGCATTGCGATCGGCGTCGGGGCCTTGGTCGGAGTATCGCTGTTTGGCATGAACGTGGATCGCGCCGTCACGAAAGAAGCGCGCGGTCTATTAGGTGGCGATGTCGAAATTCGCCTGACACATCCCCTGACTCTTGCGGGGCACAGGGTGCTGGACTCGCTGGGCGAGCGAAACATCGTCTTCACCCATGTGAGCGAACTCATTGCGATGGCCGCGCGCACCACTCAACAGCCTTCCGGGGCCCAAGCGACTCAGATCATCGAACTCAAAGCCATCGAATCGGCCTATCCCCTGTACGGGGCGATCCGACTCGACCCGGCTCAATCGCTCGATGTCCTCCTCCACCCGGATGAACATCGCTGTGGCGGACAGGCCTGCTTTGGAGCCGTGGTGCAGGAGTCGCTGCTGATCCGGATGGGCCTCTCCGTGGGAGATCAACTCAAGATCGGTCACGTGAGGTTTTTAATTACCGGCATCGTCCGGACCGAGCCGGATCGAATGGCCAATGCGTTCAGCTTAGGCCCACGGGTGATGATTGCCCAGGAGGGCCTACGGGCAGCGGAGCTGATCAAACCGGGGAGCCGGGTGCGAGAGCGGTATCTCGTGAAGATACCGCCCGGCATAGCGCTGGAGCCCCTCATCACGGAACTGCGTGGCCGGCTGGCGACAGATTCCGTGCGCATATCCAGCTATCGCGCGGCCCAACCGCAGTTGAGGCAATTTCTCGACCAGCTCTCCCGTTATCTCGGGCTGATTGGGCTCACAGCGTTATTCATCGGTGGACTGGGGGTCGGAACCTCGATTCACGCGTTCTTGCGCGACAAACTGCGAACGATCGCGATCTTGAAAGCGCTTGGCGCCGATTCGACCATGGTAGTCTCGACCTACGTGGTCCAAACGATCATCTTAGGATCAGTGGGGAGCTTCGCGGGAATCCTCTTGGGGATCGGGCTTCAACGGGTATTCCCTCCGCTTATGGCCGGTCTATTTTCATCCAACCTCCTCGACCAATTGGGCGTCTCCTCAGAGCTGTCATGGTCCTCGATATGGCCCATAATGAAAGGGGCCACGTTGGGACTGTTGTCGACGCTACTGTTTACCCTGTGGCCTCTCTTGAAGACTCGAAACATTCACCCCGGTGCGATCTTTCGGCGTGATGCTGAGCAGGCATCGGTCGAGCAGAAGGCCGCCCCTTCACGATGGTGGGTGAGATGGGGACTGACCGATCGTGTCAATGTTGGCACAGCCGCAGGAATCATCCTCGGGCTCTGCGCACTCTCGGTGTGGCAAGCCGGCTCATGGTCGATCGGGTTCCTGTTTCTTGGAGCATTGTCATTCGCCATCGTCCTCCTCTTCCTCTGTGCGCGGATATTCGTACGACTGCTGGGCTGGATGCCGTTACCTCGAGTCTTGAGCCTTCGTTATGCCGTCGGCAATGTCGTGCGGCCAGGAGGACAGGCAGCGGGCATCATGGTCGCCATCGGTATCGGCGCCATGATGATTGTCACGGTGACGTTAGTGGAGCAGGCGTTGTTATACCAAGTGCAGGAAAGTCGACCGGCGGATGCCCCGACCTTCTTCTTTATCGATATTCAGCCTGATCAAGCGCAGGAGTTCCTCTCGCTGGTACATCGTCAGATCGGAGAGGTGATTCCTGAACTCACGCCACTGGTACGGTCACGCCTCCACGCGATCAATGGGCATATCATCGCCGCAGAAGAAGGAGTGCAGAAGGATGAGAAGCGATTGGAAGGCAAAGAAGAGCGCGGGAGACAATGGTACCTCACCAGAGAATATGTATTGACCTTTCTAGAACAGCTCCCGAAAGATAATCGGCTCGTCAAGGGGGAATGGTGGAAACCCGGGCAGGTCTTCTCAACCCCTCAGGTCTCTATAGAAGAAGAGGCCGCCAATCACTTGGGTCTCGAGATTGGCTCACTCGTGGAACTCGATATTCAAGGGACCACCCTGTCGGCTGAAGTGAGTAGTGTCCGGAAAGTCGAGTGGGGAAATTTCTCGACGAACTTCTACATGATCTTCTCCCCGGGAGCGCTCGAAGGAGCGCCGCATACCTATGTGGCGACCGTGCGAGTCTCGCCGGATCAAGAGGTACCGCTGCAACAGGCCGTCGTGGCCTTATTTCCCAACGTCAGCGCGATTCATATCGGCGACGTACTCGATAGTTTTGCGCGAGTGCTCGATCGCCTGTCGCTGGCGATCAGGGCTGTCGCATTATTTTGCGTCGTGGCCGGCGGATTGGTCATGGCGGCGGCGCTCGCCGCAACACGATATCGGCGCCTCTATGAATCGGTGATCCTGAAAGCGCTCGGCGCCACTCGCGGCCTGATCGGTCGTGCGTTTGCCATCGAGTACGTCTTATTAGGCACGGTGGCGGGGCTCATTGGTCTGTCGCTCGGAACAGTCTTGTCATGGGCGGTGTTGCGATATCTGTTCGATCTCCCCTGGACTTTGCATCCACAGGTACTTGGCATAGGCCTCTTCCTGACCATGTTATTGACGTTAGTCGTAGGGTTTGCCAGCACCTATCGGATTCTAGGCCAGCGGCCGCTCGCCGTACTTCGACATGAGTAAGGTACACATATGGGTATGTCTCTGTTGTTCATGCCTACGTAGGGCAATCCAGCGGACCGGTTGGCTCGTGAATCAAGAAAACAGGCCGGTAATCAGACCGCGTAATCCGACAGACGCAGGTCGAGGATGCGACGAATGCGGCGTTCCTCTGAATGGAGAAATCCAGAAAACCGAAGACCAACGCCGTCAGTAAAGCGGGCCCGCACGATCGCTTCGTCGATCATGATGGGAAGATCGTACTCACCGGACTGAAGCTCCAGCATCACGTGGCATCCCATCGGGAGTCGTTGATTCGTTCTGATACGGCATCCTCGCAGGGACAGATTCACCATGGTCCCTTCAACCACGACCCGTTGAGTCGGATCGTGCACGGGCCGAACCTGTGCCGGATACTGAACCGGGACACGCGCATAATTTCGCCGAGGGTTCGTTGTGAGCTTGCCGAGGAAAGTGGTAAACCGATGGGCACAGAGCTGACAGCGAAAGGGGTAGATGGTCAAGGCGCTAAGAAGTCGCTCTGTGGCTCCTGATCGAGGAGCCAATTTTGTTTTCGCGGTCCCGCACTTCGGACAGTTCGCAGTGCGCATGGTCGGTCAACACTCCCGTGATTCGCCGTTGAGGGACGATGGTAGTCCGTTCATCGGAAAGCATAGTGTACCGACACCTTCTGCCACGCAACAAGCCCTCGTTCAGGGGGGGCGTGAGGCGAAGGTGGGCATCAGCCTACGTCCTGTCAGCCCTACAACAAATGGGTCACAGCTGTCCCTGCTTCCCCCTCTTTCCTCTCATTTTACAACCGTGTATCAACGATCTTGATGTACTGACGTAACACGGCCCCATCCCGTTCCCGCACGTTTACCGTAATCCTTAGCTGCTCCAGGTACTGTTCCAAGGTTTTCCCACCGAGATCGATCTTCCCTGAGACAAAGAACTCCCGCACGCCTTGTTCGAGTGTTGGGGTGGCGAGGTTGACAATCCCCCCGCACATGCGACGCAGACCCTGCTTGGGAAATAACCGGTCCATCTGTTCCCAGTTTGTTTTCACAAAATCCCATGCGAGTTCTCTGCCATAGACATTGCCCATAACGGCGCTGATGAGGAAAGGCGCGTCTTGTGTGCGGATATCTCCGCTGATCGTGCGGGCGAGTGTACGTTGGAGCAAGGCCTTCGGTTGGAACGCGGCGAGCGAGAAGAGATAGCGACGTTCTTCCTGGGGGGTGGAGGCAGCACGAAACCTATCGTGAAATTCGTCGTACCGGGCTTCGTCGCCGGTATGTGCAAGAATCGCGACAAGCGCCGGCACAACATTAGGATCGACCGCTGTCGCATCCTGCCTGTAAACCACGTACAGCTCTGCTGCGCGGCTTTGGATCGCGGCATCATTACCAAGTTTTCCTAGCGCCCCGATCAACTCACCTCGTAATTGTTTCGTCCCTTCGCTCTCGCCGCTCCGAGGGGCCCATCCCAACTCTGCCACGGCGGGACCGAGTCGCGCGCGTACTAATGCTTCCATGGCTGGTCGATCCTCTACTGCAATGATCTTGTTGAGGAATGAAAAAGAATCTACCAAAATAGCCCAGACATTCTTGTCCCGTTCCCCAGTGAAACGAGCTGTCAGATCCAGATATTCCGTGAGGGGCATGAGGCCTGCGACGGTCGTGGCCCAGGCATCATTGATGAGGTTGAACCGTTCTGTGACGGCGAGTCGGTCGATGCCGGCGCTCAAGAGCCGATCGAGCAAGTCTGGCGCATAACGCACTCGATAGAACCCATGGCCTCCCTCATTCAGGAATATGGACTCCCAATCTTTCGGGAGGGGAATGGCCGTATCTTTCTCCGTCAGTAACATGCGGGTGGTACGGCTCTTACCACCGATGATGATTCGCATCTGGAGGGGGATCTGCCACCGCTGGCCCGATGATGGGCTGGACGGTTCATCGCCCAGATAGCTGAACCGTTGTTGGGTGACGGTCAGTTCTGATGACGAACTGACCGTGGCGGTCACGAGTGGAAATCCCGGTTGAAAGATCCATCCGTTCATGAGTTCAGGCACCGGCTGTTTGGCGATCTTCCCCAGCGACACCCAGAGATCGTTCGTATCCGCATTGCCATAGGCATGTGCCTGCAGGTAATCCCGTACCCCGTCGCGGAAAACCGTCGGACCGATATGTTGCTCCAGCATGCGTAATACCGACGCGCCCTTTTCATAGGTCAACACGTCGAACATGGCATCGGCATCCTTGGGCGCCTGCACCGGATATTCGATCGGTCTGGTGCTGCGCAGACCATCAACAGAAAACGCTGCGGCGCGCGAGACGCCGAAACTGTTCCATCGTTTCCATTCCGGCTTCCAGGCATCCACGGCCAGCATTTCCATAAACGTGGCGAAGGCTTCGTTCAGCCACAGACCGTTCCACCAGGACATGGTGACCAAGTCTCCGAACCACATATGCGCGTTTTCATGGGCCACCACATCGGCCACGCGCTCCAGCTCGCTATGCGTGGCACTCTGTCGATCGACCAGTAAGGCGGTTTCGCGGTAAGTAATCGCGCCCAGGTTTTCCATGGCACCTGAAGCAAAGTCAGGAATGGCGAGCAGATCGAGCTTGTCGCCGGGGTATGGGATCCCGTAGTAGCTTTCAAAGAAGGAGAGTGATGCCCCCGCTATGTCTTGGCCAAATCGCGCAAGATGTCTTTTCCCAGGAACGGCCCAGAGGCGAAGCGGGGTCTGGCCGACCATGGTCGGTTCGGTCGGCTCAATCTTCCCTACGATGAAGGCAACCAGGTACGTCGACATTTTCATGGTGTCGGCAAACCGCACCACCTTCTTCCCGCCCTCACGCGTTTCAGATGTCATGGTGCTGTTGGAAACAGCGGTCAAGGTTGGATCGATGACCAACGTGGTCGCAAAGACGGCTTTGAAATCCGGTTCATCCCAACAGGGAAAAGCTCGGCGGGCATCAGTGGCCTCGAACTGTGTCGCTGCCATATTATGTGTCGCCCCATTCTCGTCTTTGTAGGTGCTGCGATAGAAGCCACGGAGCTTGTCGTTGAGGGTGCCTGAGAACTGAATGGTCAATCTCCAGTTGCCTGGCGACAAAGGCTCGGCAAACGTGAGATGGCAGCGTTGGAGGGCTGCATCCAATGTAATCGTCGCCTCTCTGGACGGACCTGACTCTCCGTCTATCTTCGCCGAAGCGATGTCCAGCTCAATGGCATTGAGGACGATGTCAGCGGTCGGCTGATGGACCGTAACGGTGATGGTTTCTTGACCAGCAAAACTCGCGGTCGCCAGGTCTGGCTCCAATCTCAAATCGTATCGAGTCGGGACCACATGCCTGGGAAGCCGGTATGGATCAAGCACACCTGGAGAAGAAACCTGGTTCATCGTTGTACCTTTCGGTCGTTCGGTCATCGTAGGAGCAAAGGGACGCTGGAGGCACGAGCTGAAAAATGGTGCGAGTGGAAGGGCCAGAATGAATCGAACATGTGCGGTGAGGCGCTGTAGGGTTTGCCGTCTGCTGAGCGGCTCGGTCATGCCCTCGTCGCAGGATATGTTTCGACTCCGTTGGCGGTGCCCACGATGAGCAGATCTGTTCGTCCCACAAAGAGTCCGGTCTCGACGACGCCTGGAATGAGGTTCAGAGCGATCTCCAGTTCTCGCGGATTGTCGATCCGTGGGAGATGGACATCCAGAATCACGTGGCCTGCTTCCGTATTGAAGGGCGCTCCGTCCCGTTCACGAAGTACCACCGGGCTCTTCGTCAGGGCTTCGATTTCTCTGGCCGTACTGCCCCAGCCGAAGGGGATGACCTCGACCGGAAGAGGGAATGATCCACCCAATACCGGCACTCGCTTGGTCTGATCCACCAACACGATGAACTGTTTGGCCGACGCCGCCACAATCTTTTCCTTCAGGAGCGCGCCGCCGCCGCCCTTGATGAGATTGAAGCCGGGGTCGACCTGGTCCGCCCCATCGATCGCCACATCGATCACCCAGGCATGATCGGCATCGATGAGCGTAATGCCCTGTTGCTTGGCGAGCGTGGCCGTTTCCTTGGACGTGGGCACTCCACGAAGTCTCATGCCCGCACGAACCTTAGCCCCCAGTGCGACGATCATATGTTTCGCCGTTGAACCGGTCCCGAGTCCCACGACCATTCCATCACGGACATATTCAACGGCAGCCAGCGCCGCCGCCCGTTTCAGCGAATCGAGATCTGTGGCCATTATGCGGTCTGCCGTGCGAGGTGGGCTGCAAATGCGGCGGCGCCGAGCAAGGCCGTATGTTGGTTCATCACCACTTTGACCGGAATTGAACTCATCAAACGCTTGTAGCGGCCCTTATTGGTAAACGACTTCATAAACGTACCGTCCTTGAGTTTCGCAAGCAGCTTCGGTGCGATGCCACCGCCTAAATAGACGCCGTTGAGCGACATGGCTTTCAGCGCAAGATTGCCGGCTTCGGCACCGTAGATAGAGGCAAACAGATCGAGTGCCTGCTTGGCGATTTCCGCCTGGCCTTTGAGCCCGGCTGCTGCAATCACCGCCGCCGGGTCACCGGCTTTGATTTGCTCTGAGAGCCAGGTGGGCTCGTTCTTCCTGCTGTCACGAACATAGTCATAGATGGCATGCAGGCCTGGTCCTGACAGCACCCGCTCGTAACTGACGTGCATGTAATGGCCACGCAGATGGTGCAGGAGTCCGATCTCGTTATCGTTATTCGGCGCAAAGTCCGCATGACCGCCTTCCGACGGCATCGGTTGATAGCGGGAGCCGTTCCAGAAGAGGATCGCTTCACCCAATCCGGTTCCCGCGGCAATCAGGGCAAGTGCCTGATTGTGAGGCGGGGGAGTTCCGGCATTCAGCACTTCGACTTCGTCCGCTCGGAGCAGCAAGATGCCGTGGGCCATAGCTTCGAGATCGTTGAGGAGCCGCACGTTCGGGATCTCGAAACGTTTCGCCAGCACTGCGCCATCGACTACCCACGGGAGGTTGGTCGTTTGGCAATGGTTCTGAATGACGGGTCCGGCAATACCGAAACATGCCGCCTCGATCTTCAGTGGTACCTCCGCTGGACGCTCTCCTTCTGGTTCGGCATCGCCGTCCTTCTCGGCTTCGTATTCGTCGATCGGTGTCGGAGGTTTCGGAGGGACAAGAAATTCCGTGAGCATGTCCTCAAGGCAGGTGTAGTCAGCACTGTGAAACGACTCTAGTCGGACAGGATCGACGCGGTCCTTCTTCCAGTCGTACAACGCTAAGTGAGTTTTCGTGCCCCCAATATCACCGGCTACAATCATCGAGTCCTCATGTGGAATCGTCCGCTATCGATCCATCGAAAGTTCCTCGGCAGCCGCTTGATCGAGAAGCCAGACAAGGCGCCCCTCTTCTGGCCTGACCAACGAAGCCGGGAGCTGTCTTTCAGACTCGGTCTTCGGATCGAGTATGGCTCTCACGACTCCGGCTTTGCCGGCTCCCGCGACGAGAAACAGTATCACACTCGCCCGGTTGATCACACCTAGGGTCATGGTTAATCTGGTCGGTGGATCGTTCGGAGATTGGGTGACTGCAATTACACGTTGACGGTCCTGCACAGGTGGTGTTCCGGGAAAGAGAGAAGCCGTATGGCCATCCTCTCCCAACCCTAAGAGGATAAGATCCAAGCGTGGCTGAGTCTGGGCTGTCGTCTTGGTCGCGCGCCTCAGCTGCTGTTCATATTCAAAGGCCGCCGCCTGCGGGTCAGGTGATTCCCCTGCCATACGATAGATCTGTGCGGGCGCAATGTGCAGAGGAGTGAACAACGTGTTGTGCGCGAGCGCGTAGTTACTTCGAGGGTCACCTGGAAGGACGCACCGTTCGTCGCTGAAGAAAAATACGGTTCTGGACCAATCGAATCGCCCGGCGTACGAGGGGGAGGTAAGCGCCCGATACAGAGCTTCCGGCGTCTTGCCACCGGAGAGTGCGATGAGGAACTCTCCCTTCGCGCGAATAGCCTCTTGACCCACCGCTTGCACAAACTCTGCTGCTGCGAGAGCCCAGGTGTGGCTGTTCTCTGAGATGCGGATGTCGGGGACGGCAGGCATCTTACTTCTTACGGACGCGGCCGGATCGGGTTATGGAGGAACGGCCTGATGGAGCGCGAAGCGCAAGGGATTTCGTGAGCGCCTGTATCGTGGCAATCGGGTTTTTGCCCAAAGGCAGGACGATGGCTTGTCGATCGTGCGCCTGCAGCGCCTGTATGTCGCCGGCTGCCTGCGCGCGAGCGAGGGTGCCAAAGGTCACGGCTGCTCCCGGGATCGCCATATCGGGACTCATCTGGTCCATGAGCTGCAGAAACACTCCGCTATCTGGGCCTCCTTTATGAAGCTGGCCTGTCGAGTGGAGATAGCGCGGTCCATACCCAGCCGTCGTGGTCACATGGTGACGGGAGACGAGCATTCTCCGCAGCGAACGAATGGCCTGCTCCATCTTGAGCGAAGGAGTCGTATAGGCCAAGATCGCGACATAGACACCAGGATGGCATTGACGCTGCAACTGTATCGCAGCTTTCGCCGGAGTGACGGTGACCTGTTTCGGTAACTTGCCGGTAGACTCGATTATTTTCAGCACGCGGGCGGTGTTGTCTTTACTTTCCTGGACATTCGGTTGATCGAACGGGTGAATGCCCAACAGATGGCCTGCAACGGCTGTGGCAACTTCCCATCGGAAAAACTCTGTCGCGAGATCGTAACGGTCTTTGAGCGTGAACGTCAGGACCGGATGTCCCTGTCGCGCGAGTTTGGCGACCTGCTGGTCGAGCGGCCGATTGAGATCGTTTTTGAGCCGGAGATACACGAAGAGTCGGTCGGTGCCATAGGCGGTCGGGGAGACGATTGGTTCATGTGCAACGGGGATCAGGCCGGTTCCTTCCTTGCCCGTGCTTTCCGCGAGAAGCTGCTCCGCCCATAAACCAAATGCCGAGATCTGGGGTGAGGTGATGAGTGTGACTTTGTTTCGTCCCGCTTGGGCGAGTGCGGCCATCGTCGCGCCAAGGTCGGCGCCGGGGTTGTGTTCGAGCGGGGACTGAACATGGCAGACTCGAGCCATCATTGCAGCACGTGCCAGCAACTCTGCCACATCGATCCCCATCAACGCCGCCGGGACTAATCCGAAATAGGACAGAACCGAGTACCTCCCACCGATGTCCGGAGGACTGGTAAAGGTGCGCAGGAACTGATGCTCCGTTGCGAGTGTTTCTAACCCCGTGCCCGGATCGGTAATGGCGATAAATTGTTTCCCGCCTTGATGGCCGGTGGTTTTCTGCACAAGATCCCAAAAGTGGGCGAAGAGGGACATGACCTCGATCGTTCCGCCGGACTTGCTCGCGAGGATGAACAGACTTCGAGCAGGGTCGATCGCCTTCGTGACCTGTCCAATCCATCCCGGGACGGTGGAGTCGAGGACCCACAGACGCGGAAAGCCACGGCCTGATCCAAACGAAGCCCGCAACACTTCCGGCCCCAAACTGCTGCCACCCATTCCCAGCAGGACGACATCGCGGATACCGCGCTGCTTCACCGAGTTTGCGAAAACCCGCAATTCCTCGGTTCGGTCTTTCATCTCGTCGATGACGGTCAGCCAGCCGAGACGATTGGTGATGTCGGTAGGGTCTTGTTTCCAGAGTCGATGGTCTCGCGCCCAGAGTCGCTCGACCGCATGGCTGGCAGTGAGCCGTACCTGTGCCGCAGCAACCAGGGATTGCAGATCTAAGGAAAACGATCGATCAGTCTTACCCTTCATGACACCCCTTCCGTACATCTTAGATATCGGATGAGTGAAACACAAACATAAGACCTCTCCTATGGCGTCATGGATCGACGGACAAGAAAGGGCATGCCTTCGACCACCGTCCAGGCGAGAGATTGTGCATGCTCGTGAGACACAGTGAGATCAAGGGAAGGGGGAGACAGAGTCGGGTCTCCCGTCCTCAGCATCTTTCCCCAGACTGTGAGCCTCCGCCACCATGCGCGCCCTCGTTGCATGGTCCATTGCCAGGGATCGCCATCGGCATTCGAGAATACGAGGATCTTCATCGGGGGCGAAAATAGCAGTGTAAACGTTGTCGGCATATCCCCAAGTGAGATGGGCTCCTGTTCTGCTTCGGCCGTGGGATCAATTTTTCGACGATTCACTGGAGGACGTTCGCGCAGTCGGTATGCAGTCATAAATTGATCGAGGTGTGAGGCCGACCAACTTTCGATTGGAATGCGGTGGAGTTCGACGCCCCGGCCCTTGATCAGGATGACGTTGGACGCGAGGTCAATGAACACATAGGTCTGTGGCCTGGACGCAAGCTTGATCTCTTCTTCTAACACGCGGGTGGCTTCTTGGAGCGCGACGGGATCGGTTCTGTCTACTGTAGGGGTTACGTCTGGTTCTACCGCCCAGCTTATCGTCGTAAGGGATAGGAAAATGGAGAGTCCTGCGCAGAGAAAAATCATAGGGGGACTGCGCCAGTGCGAGGACGGTTAGAAAATCAAGATCGGTGTGCCGACCTTGGCAAGCCGATACACACTTCTTAGATCGTCGTCGTTGAGTCGAATACAGCCATGCGTCACATTTTTCCCAAGGAGGCGGGTATAGAGCGTGCCATGGATAAAATAGCCCTTCCCGAATCCGAGGGCATATTCGCCGAGCACTCCAGATTCAAGACGGTCGGCTTGACTCTTGGGGACTTCGAGTCCTTCTTCAATAAAAGCCCAGTCGGGCTTCACCCAGACGGGGTTGGTCAATTTAGATTGTACGGTAAATTCTCCCCGAGGTGTATCGAAGATCCACTGTCCTTTTGAATCGCCAGGCTTATCGAGAATCGTGCCGCTGCCTGTGGAAGCCAATGCATCCAACAGCACCTGGTCACCCCGTTTGATATAGAGATGATTCCTGGCCGTATCGACGAGAATATAGGGTTGCGTCGGCATTAACTGGGTCAGCTGTTTGACGAGCGTCTTATAGCGCGCTTGGAGTGCCTGAGAACCAGCATGGTCGAACGCGGTGAGCTGAATGGTTACCGCATCCGACTGCGGCAAGCCGCTGCTCTGCACAAGGGTGACGAGGAAGAGGCTCATCACGACAGACCACAGAGACAGGAGGACGCGCTTCATGGATCCGCCTCAGGTTTCTTTTCTTTGCACACCGAGTATCTCTAAGGTTTGTGCCACAGAGTTCTGCTCATGTAAGGCTCCGACGATAGTCACCGGCGTTCCCTTCTCGACCCGATCAAAGAGGAGGACCATCTGCGGATTGTCGAGCATGACGCACCCCAGAGTTTGGGCCATCAATTCGTTCTCGACTCCGTGGATTTCGATTTGCCCCCCGATCGCTCGCGATGCCGGGATCTGTCCCGTCTTCTGTTCGATCCGGTAACGGCGTCGATCCTCTTCGTTGGGATAGTCGAGCACCAAGGCACGATAAAACTGAGTCTGCCCCTGTCCGCGCTTATTGCTGACCCGATACCGGCCTTCCGGGGTAGCACCGTCGCCCTGGTATCGTTTCTCTCGAATGCCATTAAATCCAAGGCGGACGGGATAGGATACCATTTTTTGCCCGTTTCTATAGAGGGTCAAGACTCGATCGGCCTTGTTCACCACAATAGCCGAGGCTCGATGGATGCGTGACCAGGTGATGGTGTCCTTGGCCATCTGCTGCCAGCCAACGATTTGATCCCGATTGGCATATCGCCCTAATTCATGACTCAACAAGACTGCTTGGGCAGCCAAATTCTGCGCAGCCCGGTCCGCTGCGTCCAGGGAGCGATCGTATTGCCCTTGCGCATAGAAGGCATGGGCCTGTTTCATGAGCAGATCGGTTTCGACAGGTTTTTGTCCCAGAACGAGCCGGCTATCAATGCCGCTGACCTGCAGGGTGATCATCCGTGACCGGTCCTCAACCTGCGCTATTTTGTTTTCAGCTGAATGGCGCAATGTTTCGCGCTCTTTTGTGAGGCGAGTAACCGTGTGGGCCCCTTCTTTTTGTAGCTGACGAAGAGCGATTTCTAAGTCATTGGGCTCCCAAGGCCATCGGATCAGATCTTCGTCGGCCTGAACCCGACTTTTTAGCGCCATCCATTGGTGCGCAAACTGAGCATAGTCGTTGGGCGAAAACTCAGCCGCCCGTAGTTGCATTAAGTCTCGATCAATATTTTCGACCGCCTCGATCGCGTCTTGGGGCACAGCCTCTACGCAGCCGGGAAGCGAACCGGCTAATGCCAGTGCTCCCCACCCCAAGACGATCGATGTTACTCGTAGACCGTAACCAGGCATTATGATCAGTCTATCCTATTTCTTCTTCGCCGCCGCGGGTTTTCCTTTTCCGATCTTGGCAAGCGCTGCCTCGATTTCGTGCGAGACAGCCTGACTCTTCTCGTGAATGGCGACCGCCTTCGTTTGTGCGACCGGATAGTCTGCGGTGTCGATGGCCATTTGTACCTGATTGAGGGATGCCTTAAGAGCCTCAGCATCGGCCTTGATGGATTCCAATGCTGCGCGATCTTTTCCCGTAGGCGCTTTGGCAACTAACGCGAGTGTGGCCGCGACGGCCTCTTGGGCAACTTGTTGCGCTTGAAGTGCAGCGGCTTTGGCTTCGTCCTTTTTCTTAGTCGCCTCCGCTTTAAGTCGTTCCGCATCGCTCTTCGCTGCCACGGCAAGCTGTTCGACTTTGCCGTAGTCGCGGAATATTGCGAGTTTGCCGTCTTGATCGCTTACTTCTTTCTTGAGCGCGGCAAGTGAGCCTTGAACTTTGGCATATTCGTCCGCGACATAGGTTGACGCGCCACTCTGTTGCGCGTCTGACACGGCTTTTTCTGCTGCCTCGATCTGTTCCGTCGGCGGCTTCGCACAGGCCGTGAGTATCAGAAGGGCGCACAGGACTGGTACCATCGTGGATCGTGAATTCATGGTTTTTCTCCTCCTCAAGTTGCCGACCAATAGTCAGCATGTATGTGACGTTCGACTGCGGTCAATGCTTTTTGCATACAAGATGCTGAGAACCTTATTGAATTCGCAAGGGTAATGCCAGTGAATCCATGAAGATAGATGCTAAAAGTATCAGCTCTTACAATGACTTGTGTATAACATGGTTATACAATTGCGAAATCATGGGGCGATCTAGCCCATACTTCAACAAAAGTGCCTCAATTATAATGTGTACCTAGCGAATACATAGCGGGATGACAACGCCTCCTTTTAATGAGATAGCGTACAGGCATTCATGCTTTTATTAAAAACCTGTCCGTTTCTGATACGCAAGGAGTTTGACAGGGTACAACCCCATCTCTATAATACCCCGTTCGTCTGTGAGTCTTCTTAGGCAAGGAGTGAACGCATGTCATTTACATCAGCGCAGCCATCGAACCTCAAGAGAAAGCGTGAGCATGGATTCCGTAAACGGATGAGCACAAAAAATGGCCGTAGAGTCATTGCTCGTCGTCGCGCAAAGGGTCGAGCCCGCTTAACCGTATAGGTTGACCAGAGCTCCAGCTCAGCTTTGCGAGGAATCTTGCCCCTCGGTACGTGTCCCAACACTGACGTTCCCGCTACAGGATGACGGTAGGCGGTCATGATCGAGTCCGGAGATCTGGTCTCGAAATGGTATTCTTCTGCACCGTGGCCTTCGTCCCAGGATGATCGTGATGTTACAGGGTGGAGGTGACAGGGCTCTATTCCTGAAGCGAAGCCGCGACATCGAATATGCCAAGAAGAACGGTCGTCGGATTTCGACCGCCTTCTTTAACATGATGATTTGCCCGACTGATGTCAGTGGGAGTCGTGTCGGTATTGTGGTGGGGAAACGATTCGGGGGAGCCGTGAGCCGAAATCGGGTCAAACGCCTGTTTCGAGAACTCACGCGCCACGTGCAAGGTCAATTGCTTCAGGGGCAATCCCTTGTGGTCTTCCCAAAGCGGGATTCGATTGTGCAGCCATTTGCTGTATTGAAAGAAGCATGGCTGTTGACACTCCAACGCCAACGGCTGCTGCGGACCCATGAGAACTAGTGTGCGCCAATGTTGCCTAACTCTGCTAGCTGGTTACCGCTATTGGGTTTCGCCGTTCCTGGGGCCTGCCTGCCGCTTCGATCCAACCTGTTCTGAATATGCGACTACGGCGATCGGTCGATACGGACCGCTCCGTGGCCTTAAGCTTGCGGTCTGCCGCCTCCTGAAGTGCCATCCGTTTCATCCCGGAGGAATAGACCCTGTGAAGTAACAGGATCTTGATCGTTCACATCGGATACTAATTGGTCATGGAAAAACGCGTCGTCATCTTTCTCGTCCTGTCGTTAGCAATTATCTTGGGGTACGATCTGCTTCTCAAGCAGATGGGATGGCTCCCTGAGCCGCCTCCTATACAGAGTTCTTCCGCTCGGGGTTCCTCGTCCTCCAACGAGACAGAATCAACTCCTACGACGGAACAGGATAACACCTCGCTCGACGTGAACGTCCCACCTCAATCAGGTCAAAAGCCTGGCGTGACATCGTCGGATGCGGCACTCGCGACATCTGAACAGACGGTCACGGTGGAAACAGATCTAGTCCGAGTCGGTCTGTCAAATCGTGGTGGCGTCATTCGAAGCTGGGAACTGAAGCGGTACCATACCGCAGCGCCTGAAGAGAAGCCGGTACAACTCGTGTACCAAGGGGGGAAGTTTAGAGGCCCTCTCTCCATCACGGTTGCGAACGCGGACATTGAGAAGACGATTCGAGAAGGCCTTTATTCCATCGACAAGGATTTCACCCTCCTTGATGCCTCACATCCCGTCGGGCATGTCACGATGCAGTTTCACGACCCCGTCACTCATCTCGGCGTAGAGAAACGGCTAACCTTTCATCATGATAGTTACGTCGTGGATGTCGCGGTTGCCCTGGAAGGAGTGACTGAATCCTACGATGTGGGATTGGGGACGAACTTTGGCATCGTGGAATGGGGCGAAGGGTTCATCGGGTTGATTGGATCGGCTTCACTGGTTGACGACAAAGTTGAAAAAGAAACTCCAGATACGGAACTTGAACGGAAAGGCTCAGTACAGTGGGTCGCGTTACAGGACAAGTACTTCATTTCCGTATTGATGCCAAAACAGGCGACCTCTGCCTTGGCCAAGAAGGAAGGCGATAAGGTTGTCTCAGCCGGCGTGCGGATGCCGGCTCCTGGTGCAGGATCCTCGATCGCGCTTCAGCTCTATGCGGGCCCCAAGGAGTACGACACCCTTCGGTCCTTAAACGTAGGCTTGGAAGATACCATCGATTTTGGATGGTTCATCTTCGGCAGTTGGACGGTGGTGAAATCCGTCGCCAAACCCATCTTCTATGTGCTGCGATTCATCCATGACTACACCTACAACTATGGGGTCACCATCATCCTGCTGACGATGGCGATTAAGTTGTTGTTTGTCCCGTTACAGTACAAGAGCTATAAGTCGATGAAAATGATGCAGCTGATCCAACCCAAGGTCGCTGCAGTGCAAGAAAAGTTTAAAGACGACCGAGACCGACTGAACAAAGAATTGATCAAGCTCTATCGCGACCAGAAAGTAAATCCTGTTGGCGGCTGCCTGCCGATGGTGTTACAGATGCCTGTCTTCGTGGCTCTGTTTAACATCCTCTACATGACGATCGATTTGCGCCAAGCCCCTTTCATGCTCTGGATTACCGATTTGTCGGTGCAGGATCCCTACTATGTACTGCCGGTGATCATGGGAGCGACGATGGTCATCCAACAGAAGATTACCCCCACCACGATGGATCCGACACAGGCGAAGATCATGTTGGTGCTCCCGGTGTTTATGACGTTTCTGTTCGTAAATTTTCCTGCAGGTCTTGTGTTGTATTGGCTGACAAACAACGTCCTGACCATCTCCCAGCAAGTATTCACGGATCGATTTTTATTTCGCAACAAGACTCTCATTACGACGGGCCCGGAGCTGAGCAGCGGGACAAAGTCCTAACATAACAACCTCCCCACGGGCGCGACACAAGAGCGCACGACCAGCCGACAGTGGGAGCGATCACGCGGTGAAAAAGCGCCATGCAGGGAGGACTCGAGGATACCATCTGTGCCATTGCGACTCCCGCAGGAGAAGGCGGCATAGGGATCGTTCGCCTGAGTGGTCCTCAATCCCTCGTCGTAGCGTCTCGAGTTGTTCGATTGCGTTCCGGTCGTCCGCTCTCATCGGTTTCCTCTCATACGCTTCATCTTGCCGATCTTGTGAGCCCTGCAGCAGTCGAACGGAAAGACCTCAGACTCGGTCAGGTACGGACGCCCGCAATAGACCTTCTTGACGAAGCACTCGTGGTCTATATGAAAGCTCCGAGGTCTTTTACCGCAGAGGATGTCGTAGAAATTCAGTCTCATGGCGGGGCATTGGTGCTCGGGATGGTCTGCAAGGTCTGCGTCGCGTCTGGTGCAAGGATGGCTGAGCCTGGCGAGTTTACAAAGCGAGCGTTCCTCAATGGACGATTAGACCTCTCACAAGCAGAAGCGGTGCTCGACACCATCAGGGCAACATCGATGGCCGGCTTGAACATCGCACAGCGCCATCTGCGGGGAGATCTTGCACGGGAGGTGGAACAGACTCGGGCCTCTCTCTTGACGGTATTAGCCCATGTTGAAGCAGGTATCGATTTTGTGGGCGAAGATATTTCATTTCTTCAACGTGAGGAACTCGTGCGCATCGTCAGTCAGGCCTGTGCCGTCGCTCAGAAGCTGGAGTCGACGGCGCAGGAGGGGCGGATCTTGCGGGAAGGGGCCTCTGTCGTTATCCTTGGACGCCCGAATGTCGGTAAATCCAGTCTCTTAAACCGGCTCTTAAAGGAAGAGCGGGCGATCGTCACCGCCGTTCCTGGTACTACGAGGGACGTGATTGAGGAATCCATCGATCTTGATGGACTAATGATTCGTTTGGTTGATACGGCCGGCATGCGGGAAACGGATGATGTCGTTGAGCGGGAAGGCATAAAACGTACATGGATTGCACAAGACGAGGCGGATCTCTTGTTGGTCGTGCTGGATGGAACGGTACCCCTCACCAACGATGACCGAGAGCTATTACACCTCGTCATGGATCGTAAGCATATCGTGGTGCTAAACAAGTCGGACCTAACCGATACGATGGAGATAGACTCAGCATTCGCAGACCATATGGCGTACCGTATATCGGCAAAAACTGGTTCGGGGATTGAGACGGTGAAGTCCGCCCTTCGTACTCAGCTCATATCCGAGGGCTTTGAGTCGGCGGAAACCGCCAGGGTCACAAATGTACGGCATCGTGACGCATTACGCCGGGCGGTTGAATCCTTAGGCCAGGCTCTTGAGTCCGTGCAATGTGGGATGCCCGGGGAGCTGGTCTCGATCGATGTGCGTAACGCGGCAGACGCACTTGGGGAAATTACCGGCGCCATTACAACCGACGAAATTCTGGGACAGATTTTTTCACAATTCTGCATCGGCAAGTAGAAGCGGGGTAAACGTGGGACAGGTCGTGGACGTCATTGTCGTGGGGGGAGGCCATGCCGGCTGTGAAGCCGCTTTGGCTGCGGCGCGCATGGGTGCGCAAACCTTGCTGCTCACGATGGATCATGACCGCATTGCCCAAATGTCGTGCAACCCTGCGATCGGGGGAATTGCCAAAGGGCATCTGGTCAAGGAAATCGATGCACTAGGCGGAGAGATGGCGCGGAACACCGATCAAGCGGGTATTCAATTCCGATTCATCAATACGAGTAAAGGCCCGGCAGTGCGGGCCCTCCGCGTTCAATGCGACAAGAAACTCTATCGAAACGCCATGCAGCGAACGCTCCGCCTGCAGGCAGGCCTAACAATCGCTGAAGGAACAGTCGATCGCTTGCTCACGCATGCCGGCGCCATTACAGGTGTGGTGACGGGTCACGGCGATCACATTCCGGCAAAGGCCGTAATCCTAACATCAGGAACATTCCTTAAGGGTCTTATCCATATCGGCTTGAATCATTTTCCGGCAGGACGAGCTGGAGAAGCATCCGCAGAGCACCTGTCTGATTGTATGCGCGACCTGGGGTTCGAACTAGGCCGGCTCAAAACCGGTACACCTCCTCGCTTGGATGGGGCGACTATCGATTTTTCCGTCATGGTGCCTCAGCCAGGGGATAATCCGCCACCGCCATTTTCATATCGGACCGATCGGATAGACAATCGCCAGCTCCCTTGTCATTTGACTCACACCAATCGCACCACGCATGAGTTAATCCAGCAGAATCTGGACAGGTCGCCGCTCTACAGCGGCATTATTGAGTCGATAGGACCGCGGTATTGTCCGTCGATCGAAGACAAAGTCGTACGCTTCGCGGATAAAGAACGGCACCAGATCTTTATCGAACCAGAAGGGTTGGACACACCTGAGTTTTATCCCAATGGGATCTCCACAAGCCTTCCGGTTGATGTACAGGCTGCAATACTGAAGACAATTCCCGGGTTAGAGCATGCCACCATGCTCAAACCTGGCTATGCGATCGAGTACGATTACTTTCCACCACGACAACTACACCAGACGCTGGAGACCAAAAATATCGCTGGCCTCTACCATGCAGGACAGATCAATGGGACATCAGGATATGAAGAAGCGGCCGCTCAGGGCCTGATGGCTGGAATCAACGCTGTCTTGAAAATCCAAGAGGAGCCTCCACTTATACTCGACCGTTCGCAGGCCTATATCGGTGTATTAATTGATGATCTCATTACAAAAGATGCTCGCGAGCCCTACCGTATGTTTACTTCGAGGGCGGAATATCGTCTTTTGCTCCGCCATGGAAATGCGGATCTTCGGTTAACGGATATTGGGCGGCAGGTCGGATTGATTGGTGATGAAATCTATGCACGCTTTCAAGTAAAGCAGAAAGCCATTGAAACTGAACTCATCCGCCTCGAAGAGTTTCGACCAAGGCTCACAGAAGCTGTTCGTGAGCGGCTGACAATAGCCAAAATTGAAGAAATATCCGGGCCTTGCACCGCAGCCCAGCTCTTACGACGGCAGGGAGCAGATTATAAGACTCTACTAGAAGCACTTGAGATTGAATCTGTTCAAGACATTGAAACCTATGAAGAAATAGAGCTACAAATCAAGTATGCAGGCTATATTAAACGACAACTCCAGCAGATCGGGCGGTTCAAAAAGCTTGAGTCAAAGCCCATTCCAATAGCATTTAGTTATGATGGAACTCCTGGGTTTTCACGCGAAGTCCGTGAAAAGCTCAACAAAGTTCGACCTGCTTCCATTGGCCAAGCCTCAAGAATTTCAGGTGTCACTCCAGCGGCGATTTCACTCCTCCTTGTCGCACTTGAAAAATACAGGGGAGAATCTAGCCAAAACAGTCTGCTGCACATCTCATCCTAGCGGTAAAACACACAGTTCTTGCCGTCCGTTTCGGAATGTCTTGACCTCAGCTGTTGATTCACGTAATTGTTCCACGTGGAACATGAACAAGAATTGAGCGAATTCACAATTACTTCCATACGGGAGCTTGGTCTGACTATCGTGGAGAGCCAGGCCAAGCAGTTCATGAGTTATCTCGCTCATCTCATTACATGGAACAAAACTATTAATCTCACCGCAATTACCGATCACAAAGAAATTATTATCAAACACTTCGTTGACTCACTTGCTGCCCTAACCTCAACAAAGTTTCCGCTAAATGGCGCTGTACTTGATGTGGGGTCCGGAGGAGGGTTCCCTGGCATCCCTCTTAAAATTATCCGACCTGACTTACGACTAGTCTTAATTGATCCCGTTCAGAAAAAATGCTCATTTCTTAACTCAATGATTGGACTGTTAACGCTTCATGATATATCCACGTTTAATGGCAACATCGAACAATATGCTAACCGTACGCTCGGCCATGCTATCGATATGGTCGTCGTGCGGGCGTTGAAATTTCATGACATTAGAGAACACCTCCCCGCAGTACTCAACTCAAATGGGAAGGTTGTCTTATATCGAGCAGAGCCCATCACGCATCAAGAATTAGATGGAAAGTTTCATCTTGTAAGTGAAACCACCCTAGACCTTCCGCTGAAATCTGGGAAAAGAGTCATCTCAGTGATAGGGATGGCACATTGATAATATGATCAATGCCATATGATATGTTCCACGTGGAACATGATCGATGTATCTGAGATAATGTTTGGCTCACCCTGATATATGGCAAAAATTGTAGCGATCGCAAATCAAAAGGGCGGAGTAGGGAAGACCACAACGGCCGTGAACCTTGCCGCTGGCGTCGCACTCCTCGGTAAGCGCGTATTACTTGTGGATATGGATCCACAAGGAAACGCCACGAGCGGGCTAGGTGTTGACCCACGCTCTCTGCAGACAACGGTCTACAACTGCCTGATTAATTATGTAAAGTTTCATGACGCTGTGCATGTCACAGAAGTGAACGGTTTGTCACTTTTGCCGGCAAATGCTGACCTGTCAGGGGCAGAAGTCGAACTGGTGAACGTTGAAGAACGTGAAAAGATTCTTCGAAGCTATTTGCGAGACGTTGAGCCACTATTCGACGTTATCTTCCTCGACTGCCCACCGACATTGGGGATCCTCACAGTGAATGCACTGGTCGCAGCACGTAGCGTTTTAGTCCCTGTTCAATGTGAGTACTATGCCATGGAGGGATTAAGCCGCTTGGTGGGTAACATCGAACGCGTTCGTCAGTCATTCAACCCTGACCTGAATCTGGAGGGGATCGTCTTGACAATGTTTGATGCGAGGAATACGTTGGCTCGCCAAGTCGTTGAGCAAGTTCGTGAGCATTTCAAAGATGCCGTCTATCGAACCGTGATCCCTCGAAATGTGACACTCGCTGAGGCTCCGAGTTACGGACGTCCGGCCATGTTATATAACGTTGCATCAGCAGGATCCCAAGCCTATCTGTCTTTAGCCAAGGAGTTTGTCAGTCATGGAGAAAAAAGCGCTGGGTAGGGGGCTCGATGCACTATTGCCTTCAGTCAAGGCTACACCGATGCCTGAATCAGCAGAGGTTCAACGATTACGTGTCGATGCCATTGTGCCGAATCGATATCAGCCACGACAAACGTTTGCACCTCATGAGCTGGCAGAACTTACAGAGTCCTTGAAGCAAAATGGGTTGCTGCAACCAATTTTGGTGCGCCGCAAGGGTGACGGAATCTACGAACTCATCTCTGGTGAACGGCGGTGGCGCGCAACGAAAGACGCGGGGATAGAAACAATTCAAGCCGTCATTCGTAACTGCGGAGACGAAGAATCCATTGTCCTTGCTCTCGTAGAGAATCTTCAGCGAACAGATCTCAATCCTATGGAAATGGCAAGAGCCTATCATCGAATGATGAACGAATTTGGACTGACTCAGGACATAATTGCCCAACAAGTCAGTTGCGAAAGATCCACAATCGCGAATGTCGTACGTCTTATCAATCTTCCCTTAGAGATTCAGCAGCTGATTGAAACCAATCAGCTCTCCATGGGTCACGCCAAAGTGATTCTTGGTCTTCCTGGCCAGAGTGAACAGCTTCGGATCGCCCAGCTCGTGGTTTCAGGGACCCTCTCAGTGAGAGAGACTGAAAAACTCGTAGAATCATCACCGGTTGCAAAAAAACGAGTGACAAAAGACTTACGCCGAACACCATGGACTGATGTTGAAGAGCGTTTACAAAAAAGATTTGGGACCAAAGTCACGATTCAAAAAGGAAGACGTGGCGGAAAAATTGTCATTCACTACTTCTCTCCCCCTGAGCTCGACGGGATTCTTGAAGCACTTCTGAATTAGCACATCTGTTTTTCTGACTCGTAAACTCGCGAGAGCATGAGGCATATTTATTGCTCATGCTCAATGCGTGACTGAACCCTTCCTTCATAACCTACTTAACCATAACTGCGTCACCAGTCGCGACGAAGTTAATGTGATGAACTCGAGGAGGCGTACTCATGTGGGGTCAGGAGAAACAGCCGGAAACGAGCGAGACCGAACCAGATCGTGAAGAGACCAGCGACATAGCTACTGGACTGGCGGCCGAAAATACGGAGGGCATTATCGCCTTCGTCGGGAAAGGCGTCGAGTTTAAAGGCACCATCTCGTATAGCGGAACCGTCAGAATAGACGGATATCTCGACGGGGAAATTCACACAGAGGGCATACTCTTGGTGGGTGAGGATGCCGTCATCCAGGCAAAAATCACGGCTGGAACGGTCGTATGTAAAGGGAAAATAACCGGTAATATTGTGGCGAAAGAACGCGTAAAGCTTCGCGCCCCGGCGGTGGTGAGCGGCAGCGTAAAGACGCCTGTCCTTTCAATGGAAGACGGCGTGTTATTCAATGGTGATCTCGAGATGGCTCACACCGTGCGTGAGCTTCCACGGGAAGCCCCCTTGCGGCCGGTTGGGGTCATCGCGCAACCAGACATCAAACGCAGCAACGGCTAAATCATTAATTAATACGTAAGTATATTTTACAAATATGGACGCGACCAGCTGTGCGCGCAGTGAAAGAGTCGGAGGAGGCCATTATGTGGGCAATGAAAGAGCGAAGCCAGCAGTCGGAATCAGATAACGAGAATTTCACACTCCTGGGTAAAGGAGTGGACTTTAAGGGGATCGTCAGTTTTGATGGAACCGTACGGGTAGATGGTCGCGTCGAAGGGGAAATCCATACAACCGGGACGTTAATCGTCGGAGAGCATGCCGTGATCAAGGGCATCATATCGGTCGGCGTGCTCATGAATAGTGGCAAGATCAATGGGGTCATCACGGCCACTGAGAAGATCGAGATTTTAAAGCCCGGCACGCTCATCGGTGATATTCGAACCCCCGTCATTGCGATTCAAGAAGGCTCCCATTTCCATGGCATGTGCGATATGGGCGCTCATCTCTGGAACGAAGAACGTGCCATTTCAGTCAGAACGCCTCACAGCCCTGCCGCAGCCGCTGCACATTAGTGGCGGTTCCCTCCCTCTAGCCCTTTCGCACTCGACTTCAGTACAATAGCCACATTATGACTCGTCCTACAGTTCTTCTCGGCATGAGCGGTGGAGTGGATAGCTCTGTGGCGGCAGCGCTTCTGGTTCGCCAGGGCTACGACGTCCATGGCGTCACACTACAAGTCTGGGAACATGAAGATGACACCGTCGCGGCGTCCAAGAAATGGGAAGAGCGTGGATGCTGTAAGGTCGGCATTGCCCGATACGTCGCGCAGACATTGAAAGTTCCACATGAAGTGGTCGACACCAAACAAACCTTTCGCACTGGGGTGATCGACGACTTTCTGGCCGGCTATCTCGACGGTACCACCCCCAATCCCTGTGTCCGTTGCAATGAGCGAGTCAAACTGAGGGGACTCATCGAACTTGCCGACGCACGCGGAATCAACTATGTCGCCACAGGCCACTATGTCCGCATTGGCGAGTCCGAAGGACTACCAACACTTCAGCGAGCGGCCGACCTCAAAAAAGATCAAAGCTATTTTCTCTATCGACTGCGCCAATCATGGCTTTCACGCCTGCTCTTTCCAGTAGGAGCCATGCAAAAAACAGAAGTCTGGCAGGAAGCAGAAGCCCTAGGCCTTCCTGCGGATGAATTGAAAGAAAGTCAGGAAATTTGTTTTGTCAGTCACGGCGATTATCGAACCTTCATTGAGAAAGAAGCCCCAAAGGCCAAGAAGCCAGGGTCATTCGTCGATGAGACAGGTCAGTACTTAGGAGATCACGAAGGGATTGCCTTCTATACGCCTGGCCAACGACGAGGCCTCGGTATTGCGACCGGCCGCAGACTCTACGTTCAGCAGGTACAGCCAGCCACGAATACGGTCGTGCTTGGGACGGAAGAGTCTTTGCGTCGCAGCCACTGTGATATCGGGGATTTGAACCTCTTCGATCCGTCCTTACTCACAGGCACCACAGAGGTAGAGGTGAAAGTGCGGTATGCCACGCCTGCCGCTAACGCAACCGTCCAGTCACTATCGGAGGGCACCCTTCGAATTCATTTCCGTGAGCCCCAGCGGGCGTTGAGTCCTGGTCAGTCTGCTGTGTTCTATCGAAACGATCGGGTCATCGGTGGCGGAATCATCCAATCAGTCTAGTCACTACACGGCCAGACCCTCTGTATTGACAGCCCTCATCCGCCAATGCTAACTTGGCGCGCCTCTTTTCGTGCAGACGCACGAAGGCTTTCCTTTTGTCAAAAAGAAGAACGAACGGATCAGCATAGTGATCAAGACAGCAGTTGCCCGACGTTATGCACAGGCACTCTTCGAGCTCCTCGACGCATCCACCATTGAGTCCACCCGCGCAGCCTTAACGGGATTAGGTGAGGCGATCAAAGACTCCGTCTCGCTGCGCCATGTCGTGGCCTCGCCGACGTTTGGTGCCGAAGGAAAAATCGCCGTTCTCGCAGAGCTCGGCACACGTCTCGGATGCCCTCCAGTCGGAAGAACATTTCTCGCACAGCTCGTAAAAAAGAATCGTGTCGGCTTTCTTCCGGAAATTGCTGAGGCCTTTGCGAAACTAGCTGATGCGTCAAAAGGCACTCAACAAATTACCGTGTCTTCGGCGGCGGCGTTACCCCCAGCCGAACAAGATCGAATCAGCTCTCGCTTGCGCGAGATGCTCAAACGTCAGGTTGACGTGACCTTTCACACGGATGCCCGCCATCTCGCCGGCGTTCAGATTCAACTCGGCAGCACGGTGGTCGATAGCACCGTCCGTGGGCGGTTACAAGCGATGCAGAGTTTGTTGACTAAGGAGTAGCCATGCAGATCAAGGCAGATGAAATCAGTTCGATCATCAAAGAAAAAATCAAAGGCTTCGACAAACAGGTCGACGTCAAAGAGACCGGCTCAGTCATCCAGGTCGGAGACGGAATCGCCAAGGTCTACGGTCTCGACGGTGCGATGGCCGGAGAAATGCTTGAATTCCCAGGCGGCCTCTACGGCATTGCGCTGAACCTAGAAGAGGATAACGTGGGCGCCGTGCTGATGGGCGATGATGTCGGCGTGAAGGAAGGCGATCCGGTCAAGCGAACTGGACGTATTGCAGAGGTTCCAGTCGGTGAAGCCTTGATCGGTCGTGTGGTCAACGCAATCGGCCAGCCTATCGACGGAAAAGGTCCCATCAACTCCACACTCTCGTCCCGCATCGAAGTGGTGGCCCCCGGCGTGAATACACGTCAGTCCGTGCGCGAACCTTTGCAAACCGGCATCAAGGCCATCGACGCCATGATCCCCATCGGCCGTGGTCAGCGTGAATTGATCATCGGCGACCGGCAAACCGGCAAAACCGCCATTGCCGTCGATACGATCATCAATCAAAAGGGCCTCAACGTATTTTGCATCTATGTCGCCATCGGACAGAAGCGCTCCACCGTGGCACGCGTCGTCAAGACGCTCGAAGAGAACCACGCTATGGAATACACCATCGTCGTGGCAGCCACCGCGAGCGACGCAGCCCCGATGCAATACCTGGCGCCGTTCTCGGGAGCAGCCATCGGCGAATATTTCCGAGATAACGGTAAGCATGCTTTGATCGTCTACGACGACCTCTCTAAACATGCTGTCGCCTATCGTCAGTTGTCCCTGTTGCTCCGTCGTCCGCCGGGACGCGAGGCCTATCCGGGCGACGTGTTTTATCTCCACTCCCGACTCTTGGAGCGCGCAGCCAAGCTCAGCGATAAACTCGGGGGAGGAAGCCTCACGGCCTTGCCCATTATTGAAACACAAGCCGGTGACGTGTCCGCGTACATTCCAACCAACGTCATCTCGATCACCGATGGCCAGATCTATCTCGGGAGCGATCTGTTCTACTCCGGTATCCGACCGGCCATTAACGTCGGTCTGTCGGTCTCACGCGTCGGAGGTTCGGCCCAAATCAAGACCATGAAGCAGGTGGCTGGTACCCTTCGGCTCGACTTGGCCCAGTATCGTGAAATGGCTGCCTTTTCACAGTTCGGCAGCGAACTCGATAAAGCGACTCAGATGCAGCTCGCTCGCGGTGTGCGCATGGTCGAATTGCTGAAACAGGGACAATACAAGCCGATGCCCGTTGCCGACCAGGTTCTCTCCATCTATGCCGGCGTCAACGGTTATTTGGACGATGTCGCTGTCGACAAAGTCCAGCAATTCGAGGCCGACCTCCTGCATTACGTGCAGCAGAATCATGCGGAGCTGAAAAAGGAGCTCGCGAGCATCGGGAAAATCGACGATAAGGTTGGCGCCAGACTGAAAGAGATTATCTCGACCTTTAAACAGAAGATGGGATACGGCGCTAAGTAGCTGCTGGCAGATAGAGAAGAGATCTAGACCATGCCGAGTTTACAGAGTCTGCGCCGTAAAATTGCGGCGTTTAAAAATACGCAAAAGATTACGAAGGCCATGAAAATGGTGGCCGCGGCGAAGCTGAAACGTTCGCAGGATCGCATCTTGGCGGCGCGGCCCTATGCGCTGAAGATGAGGGCCGTGGTCAGCAACTTGAGCCAACGTGTGAATCGATCCTCCCATCCCCTACTGCAAAAGCGTGAAGGCAAGAAGGTCGAAGTACTCGTCATCACGAGTGACCGCGGATTGTGCGGCGGCTTCAACGGCAATATTGCGCGGAAGACTTCCGAGTTTGTACGGGAATGTGAAGCCCGAGGGTTGCAAGTAAATTTAAGCATCGTCGGACGCAAGGGCCGCGACTATTTCCGCCGTCGTACCTGGCCAATTCGGCAGGAATGGACCGGCATCTTCGATAAGCTCACGTTCGAACATGCCATCGACATCGGCGGCGACCTCACCGACCACTTCGTCAAGGGTACGTTCGACGAACTCTACATCGTCTATAACGAATTTAAATCGGCCATTCAGCAGCGCGTGATCGTAGAAAAACTATTTCCAGTCGATACCGCAGCCGAGTTTGGAACGGCACAAGCGGAAGGCACGACCGGCGGCAGTTATTTCTACGAGCCGGATGAGGCCGAGCTGTTGAACGTTTTTATTCCAAAACATTTCCAGATACAAACATTTCGTATCCTCTTGGAATCTGCCGCGGCGGAGCATGGCGCCCGTATGGCGGCGATGGACGGTGCGACCAGGAACGCAGGCCAGTTGATCAAGAAAGTAACCTTGCATTATAACAAGACCCGTCAGACCGCCATTACCAAAGAATTGATGGACATCGTCGGCGGTGCCGAAGCGCTGAAATAGTCCGCCACGTTGAAGAAGGAGTGAGCCGTGAGCATTGGAAAAGTCATTCAGGTCATCGGACCAGTCGTGGACGTGGAGTTTCCTCCCGGAAAACTGCCGAGCCTCTACAACGCCATCAAAGTGATTCAGGAAGAGAATAAAGCCGCCGGCACCCCCGCTGTCAGCATCACACTTGAAGTCGCGCTGCATCTCGGTGAAAACCGTGTGCGCGGGATCGCGATGTCCACGACCGACGGTTTGACGCGCGGAATGGATGTCCATGATACTGGCGCACCGATCTCTGTACCGGTTGGCCGCGAAACATTGGGTCGATTGATGAATGTGCTGGGCGAGCCGGTCGACGAGATGGGCCCGATCAAAACGACCAAGACCTACCCTATTCACCGCCCTGCGCCAAGGCTCGAAGATCAAGACACCAAGACCGAAGTCCTCGAAACCGGCATCAAGGTTATCGATCTTCTGGAGCCCTACAGCAAAGGCGGCAAAGTCGGCCTCTTCGGCGGCGCCGGAGTCGGCAAGACCGTCATCATCATGGAGCTCATCAACAACATCGCCTTGCACCATGGTGGATACTCAGTGTTCGCCGGCGTCGGTGAACGGACCCGTGAAGGCAACGACCTCTGGCACGAAATGCAGGAGTCGAAGGTCATCGATCCAAAGGACTTCAGCAAATCGAAAGTCGCGCTGGTCTATGGCCAGATGAACGAGCCGCCTGGAGCCCGTCTACGCGTCGCTTTGACCGGACTCTCCGTCGCAGAATATTTCCGCGATGAAGAGAACCAGGACGTGTTGCTCTTCGTGGACAATATCTTCCGGTTTACCCAAGCCGGTTCGGAAGTGTCTGCCTTGCTCGGCCGTATGCCATCCGCCGTCGGTTATCAGCCGACCCTCTCGACCGAGATGGGACAACTACAAGAACGCATTACCTCGACCAAGCGTGGTTCGATTACATCCGTGCAAGCCATCTACGTGCCGGCAGACGATCTAACCGACCCGGCGCCGGCCACGGCGTTCGCCCACTTGGATGCCACCACCGTGTTGTCACGGCAACTGGCTGAGTTGGGGATCTACCCAGCCGTCGATCCGCTTGACTCCACCTCGCGGATTCTCGACCCGCAAGTCATCGGCGACGAACACTATAAAGTCGCACGAGGAGTCCAGTCCGTGTTGCAGCGGTACAAAGATCTTCAAGACATTATTGCCATTCTCGGTATGGACGAACTGTCGGAAGACGACAAAATGGCGGTGGCCAGGGCGCGGAAGATTCAGCGCTTTTTGTCCCAGCCATTTCACGTGGCGGAAGCCTTTACCGGTTCACCAGGCAAGTATGTGAAGCTCAAAGACACCGTGCGAAGCTTCAAGGAAATTCTCGCTGGCAAATACGACCACCTCCCGGAGCAGGCCTTCTACATGGTCGGCCCGATCGAGGAAGTGATCGCAAAGGCAGAGAAAATGGGAATCAAGGTATAGCCAGCAGGCGAATCGAGCGCCCTCCTTGCTCGCGCAACGCGCGGTCTCGGAAGACCCTCGTTGGACGCGCGCAGTAGAGGACGCATCGATCCTCCCGCTTTTTGAGTGGAAGTAAGGAAATAGGGAACATGGCAGGGAAGATTCTATTAGAAGTGGTGACACCGGAGAAGCTGCTCTTGAGCCAGCAGGTGGATGAAGTCATCGCACCAGGTTCAGAGGGTGAATTCGGCGTATTGCCAGGACATTGTCATTTTCTTACGACCTTACGCATCGGTGAGCTTCGCTATCGCGTTGGAGAGCAGACCACCCATATGGCGATTCTTTGGGGTTTCGCAGAAGTCACACCGACCAAAGTCACCATCATGGCCGAGATCGCTGAAAAGGCAGAAGACATTGACGTCGAGCGGGCTCAGGAGGCCTTCGTGAAGGCCGAACAGCAGCTTAAGGCTGGCGGGCTGCCCTCCGAAGTGAAAGAAGCAGAAATCAGTCTCGAAAAAGCCAGACTCCGCAAAAAGATCGCCGACCGTGCCCGCAAGGTTCACGCATAAGTTTCCGCTCCACATCGTTCAGACATACTCCTCTCCCACGCCTCTTGGAGCAACCAGTCCGGTAAGCCTCCAGATTGCAATTTCGCCTCGCGCACAGTAGCGTGGCCTGAACCTACTGGTGAGGTCAATTCGTTCAATGGTGACAGAATTTGTTGTAACGACCGGCGAGCAACCCAAACGGTTGGATGTCTTCCTGGTCAATCGTGAGCCGAATTTATCGCGATCCGCCTTGCAACGATTAATCGGTCAAGGCCGGGTGCGGATCAACGGTCAGGTCGTCAAACCAAGCCAAAAGATCAAGCCAGGCGACAACATCGCTTTCGACATTCCAAAAGCAGAGCCGCTGGAACTCAAAGGTGAAGCAATCCCTCTGGAAATCCTCTACGAGGACGATGTGCTGTTGCTCTTGAATAAACCATCAGGCCTCGTCGTCCATCCTGCGCCCGGGCATTGGGCAGGCACATTGGTGAATGCCCTCCTCCACCACTTTCAAACCTCCGGCGGTACGGTCTCGACAATCGGAGGGAAAGAGCGGCCCGGTCTGGTCCATCGCCTGGACAAAGATACGTCTGGGGTCATGATCATCGCCAAGACAGACCAGGCCCACCGCGCCCTTTCCGCTCAATTCAAACTACATACGATCACGCGAGTATACGAGGCACTGATCACGGGCATACCGAAAAAAGGACATGGCTTGATCGAATTGGCCATCGGTCGGGATAAAAAGGAGCGGAAAAAGTTCTCAGCCCACACGGCGAGACCCAAGGAGTCCGTGACGGAATACAAGGTCGACCACCGATTCGGCAAACTGGCCGCTCATGTGCTCTTGTACCCGCGCACAGGCAGGACCCATCAACTCCGTGTCCATCTCACCTCTCTGGGCCATCCGATACTGGGAGATCAGACCTATGGGGGAAAGAAGGTCTGCGAAGTCGAGGGCGTTGAGATTCCCCGTGTCATGTTGCATGCCAGGACCCTGGGGTTCCGGCATCCCACTACGGGAGAATTCCAGGAATATACAAAGCCATTTCCCACCGATATGGAGCAGGTAGTGCAGGCACTCGAAGCGCTCACGCCTCCTCTGGGTGCTAAGAAATCTTGACAGGCCTCTTAACTTGGCGTATGCAATGCTCCCGCGAAGGATGGTCTCATGCAAACAGCCGATGTGCTCGACGCGATAGGTGGATTGGTGGCTCAGTTGAAAGTATATGCCGCCAAGCTGCCACCGATTGTGCATTTGTCGGCAGTGCCGACCGGTGTCAAACCTAAGTTTGAAGCCGTTGAGGAATATGAAGAAATCGTCTCTCGCTTTCGTAATCAGAGCTCTGGAACTGCCTACAAAGGATTGAACGATTTATTCGTAGAATCGCTGGAGGCCTTCGAAGTCGGTCGATTACTCGGCTCCGTCCAACCACTCTTGACGGTGCTCGACCATCTTGATCGGATGCAACGAGATAAAGAAATCGAGATTGGACGAATCGACGAAAAGCGAACCGGCGAATATCGCTCGGTGCTGAACAAGATTCTTCCAGGCAACAAGCCCGAGTTAGACGGCGCAGGGCGAGGGATGTAATTGAGCCGTGAAGCACTCAGCTGTCAGCTTCTGGAGTGAACATCCAAAGGCTGAGAGCTGATTGCTGTATGCTGATAGCACTATAGTCAGTGGCCCATTTTTGGGCCAGCCGCATTGGCTCCCTGCGAAACGAGGGAGAAACGAACGCTCGACCCACAATGCGGACATTTGGCTCGCACCGTCGTCTCATCGAGGAGTTCGTATTGATGCTCTGTCAGCCACATCAGTTGAGCGCACTTGGGGCAGCTACGGACTTGCGTTGTCATGATGTTCCTCGTACACTCCGCGTGATTTTCAATGCTCTCGCTAGGAGATAATCTAGTACAAGATGCCCCCAACCCTCAAGCCCGCCATCACCTTCGCCGAGAAGAAAGACCTCGACCCCGCCAAACTCGTCCGCCTCTACCAGCAAGCACCCTGGGCTAAAGGGCGAACGCTTGAAGACGCACGTGAGATGTTGCGCCACACCGATGTGGCCGTGACAGCTTGGGAAGGTGAGGCGCTCATCGGATTTGGACGGGTATTAACGGACTATATCTACCGGGCGACCATCTGGGATGTGATTGTCGATAAAGCCTACCAGGGCCAGGGCATCGGCACCGATATCGTTCAGCGTATTCTGAAGCACCCCCGCCTCAAGAAAGTTGAACTCTTCTGGCTCTGCACCCGCATACCTGGGTTTTATGAAAAGCTTGGCTTTAGTTCGAAGGAGCAGACCGGGATGGTCTGGAGCCGGTCAAAACAAGGCCAAACGGAGTAATCCAGTTCTACGACGCGGAAACCTCCTCGGTCGGAGATTCCGCGTCATATTCCCGAACTTCTACCCGCTAAAAGAAGAGTTTCGCACCGAAGAGAAAGCCGAACGAAGAGGCATTCCAATCGTTGTTACGACTGCCGTTCACTGTCGCATGCCCGTCGTTCCGCTTATAGGCCATTTCCGTGTTCAACGCGAACTGTTTGGTCAGCATGTAGTCTGCACCCCAGCCAAGCCGCCAGGCGAAGGTATTGCTGGGAGAGATACGCGTCGAACTATTTTCACCGAAACTATTCACATTCACCCCGAAGCTCATGTTGGCATAGGGGCTGATCGGCCCAAATCGAACCGGTCGAACTTCGACGGTCGGGAGTACCGACACCGTGTCTTGATGGCCCCAATCCCTATACGGACGCTCTTGATCCACGCCATGGCGTTCCCACTCTAGCATCATCCCGACCAAGAGCCAGGTATTGAGACTGTACAACCCCTGGAAACTAACCAAGGAGCCCACGGCGGTTGAGCTATTAGCCGTTAACGATTGGGTCAAGGGCGCAAAGCCTGCCCGCATACCGAGCACGAATTTTCCTGGTTCAATTCCGCCCTGTTCCATCTTCCACTCTTCCGCTATCGCGTGGCTGCTAAATACAAACGCACTTGCCAGCAAGAAGCCCAGTAAACCAACACGAGCCAAATTGAGACTCATATATAAACCCTCCGTGGTGTCATGATGTAAAAAGACAACAGAATATGTTCGCGCGAACTGGCGGTGCAAGATTAGCACCTCTATTTCCCATTCCCCTTGAGAGTCGAATGTTGCCTGAAAAGACAGAAGACCGTCTGATCAATATTGACCGGTTTCGAAGAAATACGATGGGAAACGCAACATTCAATGTTGAGATGACGTGAATCCCTACACCGGCTATCGATCGTACGATTGTGAAGAAAAGACTCATGAATGACACAGGCCCTGTACGCTTGGGCCTACAGTGAGATGCCCTTGAGATGATTAATGCGCGTGGGCCTGAACTGCGTGCTTCATCCTCTTCGGAGATAAAAGCACCGAGATGAAAAAAACAGTGGTGGCAAGGAGAACAATCGCAGGGCCTGATGGTACATCCCACGTGGCTGATATCACCACACCAGCGACGGCTGTGGTAACACCGATGACGATGGAGTAGAGGGTGAGCGTCCTGAGGCTGGAGGTCAACTGATAGGCCGTTGAGGCAGGAATCAGGATCATGGCAAAGACCAGAATGGCACCGACCGTTTTCAGCGAGACGACGACGGTGAGGGCGACCAAGGTGAGCAGAAGAAAAAATATTCGTCGTGCTGGAACACCAGAGGCTTCGGCCATTTCTTGATCGAAGGCAATAAAATACAGTTCCTTCGAAAACAGTACGATGAGGCCGAGCACAAGAACACTCAACCCGCCGATGACGCGCAGCTCTTCAGTGGTGACCGAGAGTACGCTCCCGAATAGATAGCCATACACTTCTGCATTGTAGGTTTTCATCAAGCCAATGAAGAGAATGGCTAAGGCCATTGTCGTGGTATAGAGAATACCGATCGAGACGTCCAGCTTCATCCGGCCTTTTTCTTCAACCCAGCCCGTGATCCAGACCGTGGCCAGACCAAAAAGAATCGCCAGCACCAGCGGCGGCCAGCCCATAAGATACCCCAGCGCCACACCGGCAAAAGCTGCATGCGCCGTCCCTGCCCCAACAAACGCAAGTCCTCGTAGGACGACGAACACGCCGACAACCGAGCAGAGCCCTCCTACCATCGCGGCGGCAAGCAAAGACCGTTGCATGAAGTCGTACGTGAAGAGCTCAATCATGATGCCGCCCGGTCAATGATGATGGTGATAGTCCTCAACAATGATGAGATCTTTATCTGTAATCACCAGATCTTTTCCGTAAACCTGGCTGAGGATCTCCGGTTTCAACACCTCGGCAGGAGGCCCCGCGGCATACAGGCGTGTCTTGAGGAGCACGAGTCGGTCCACCCGAAAGCGGATCATATTGATGTCATGAGTGATCAGCACAATCGTCAGCCTCAGCTCATCGTGCAATTGCTCGATGAGTTCAATCACATTATGCTGAGCGGTCATGTCCAGCCCGGTCGTCGGTTCGTCGAGCAGAAGGACTTTTGGCTGTTGAGCTAACGCCCGCGCGATAAAGACCCGCTGCTGCTGACCGCCTGACAGATGGCCTAGAGCCGTGTCTTTATGCTTGTCCATCTCAACATGGGAGAGTGCCTCCAAGGCAATCGCTCGATCATTCGACCCTGGACGCGTGAAAAGGCCCAAGGCTCCATATCGACCCATCATGACCGTTTCAAGGACCGTGACCGGGAAGTTGCGATCGACGACACCTTTTTGCGGAAGGTACCCGATCTTGGCCCTGTGATGGCAACGTAAGGCATCACAGGCGCAATCGAAGATATGGAGGTGGCCCTCAACGGGAGCCATGAGACCTAAGATGGCGCGGCAAAGTGTGGTTTTTCCGGATCCGTTCGGGCCGATGACGCCGATGAATTCGCCCGCATGGATGGAGAGCGAGATATCCTTGAGCGCGATGACGCCGGGAAATCCAAACGAGGCATGGTCAAACCGAATGATAGGCTCGAGGGAGTCTGACACGGAACCAGGCGCTCCTTCCGGCGCAAAAAGATGGCCCGTAGAGCCGTTATGGAGACTCTAGCGCATTGGCCAATTGGAGCACATTATAGCGAAGCATGTCGAGGTAGGTCTCGGTCCCTGGCAGGCCTCCAGGCAACGTGGTCAACACGATGACTTTGGTCTTCGTTTCTTTTGCCAGAAGATCTGGGATCTTTTGACTGAGCTGAATCTCCGACACGATGACTTTGATCCGGTCCTTTTTGATCTTGCCGATCAGGGTCTGAAGCTGAAGTGCTGAAGGTTCTGAGCCGGATTGCATTTGAATCGTGGCAGCCACGTCGAAGCCAAACCGCCTCGCAAAGTAGGGCCAAGCCGGATGATGCGCAACAAATCGACGGTCGGCCAGGACTGCGACCCGCTCACTCAACTTCACCCGTAATTGGTCCAGTTGCCGAAGATACGAGGCCTGATTGGATCGAAACTCCGTCGCATGCGTGGGATCTGCCTGAATAAGCGCTTCGGTAATATGACGCATCATCGTCATCGCATTCTCAGGATCCATCCAGACATGAGGGTTTCCCTGTTCGCCTTCTCCGCCAGCATGGTTCGCTCCTTCGTGGCCTGATTCGTCGCGGAGCAATGCGATGCCTTTGGACGTGGTGACGACGCGGAGCGAGGAGCTGCCGGCATTCTTGACCAATGAGGAAACCCAAACCTCGAGACCGATACCCACTTCGAACAGCACCCGAGCCTTCCGAACGGCGACAAGATCGCTCGGTTTAGGGGAATAGGTGTGCTCGTTCTCGTAGCCGCTCAGAAGGGATGTCACGCGAACATAGGGGCCACCGACTTGTTCGGCCAGATCCTTCAAAACGGGAATGGTCACCACGATATTGAGCGGTTCAGTCGGCGGAACAGCAAGGGCAAGAGGTGCCGTGAGCAGACCCTGACTGATGATGGCCAAAAATAGGAGCAGACGCCGCAAATTCAACATGATGGGCGCGGACGGTAACATTGGGGTCCCTGGTTGTCAACGAAATGCCTGGAGATCTGTGCCACTCTACGGGATTATAGGGGCCAAGGATACGATGGATTATCCACGGGACATGTAGCAAGAGGCCGCCCGGAAAACGCATACGATTCTCCTTGTATTCTCTGCCTCCCAAGCCATATTGATAATTGACTTTTTTCGCCCCCCCCAGTATGCTCACTCCCTTTCCAACAGAAGGAGTTATGGGCATGAAAGTCATTCTACAAGAAACGATGGAAGGGGTCGGCCACCTCGGCGATCTCCTCGATGTCAAAGACGGATACGCACGGAACTTTCTACTTCCTCGCAAAAAAGCAGTACTAGCCGACAGCCGCAGCATCAAAGCGTTTGAGCATATCAAGCGCGTGGCGGTCGAGCGGGCAAAGAAAGAAAAAGTCGAGATCGAAACCCATGCCAAGAGCATTTCCGCCGTGTCCCTTACAGTGGAAACCAAGGTCGGCAAGGACGACAAGATGTTCGGATCGGTCACGGTCAAGGACATTGCAGAAGGATTAGCCGAAAAAGGATTCGTAGTGGATCGGCGCAAGATCCAGCTGGAACAGCCGATCAAAGAACTCGGCACCTTCACTGTGCCGATCAAGCTCCCGCGAGATGTGACCGCAACGGTAGTCATCCACGTCGTGAAGATACAGGAAGCCGAAGCGGCCCCAGCCGAGGCCTAAGAGGGAATACGTCGTCATGAACGATGCGGTTGGTTCCTTAGACGCACTCAAAACCACAGACCCGGATGTCTATGCTGCAATTGCCGCCGAGGAGGAGCGTCAGCGTCACAAGCTGCTCCTGATCGCCTCGGAGAATTTCGCCAGCCCCGCGGTCCTAGCCGCTCAGGGCTCCCTCATGACGAACAAGTACGCCGAAGGGTACCCGGGTAAACGGTACTATGGCGGCTGTCAACATGTGGACACCGTTGAATCGCTCGCCATCGATCGCTGTAAGCAAATATTCGGCGCCGAGCACGTGAACGTGCAGCCCCACTCGGGATCGCAGGCCAATATGGCGGCCTACTTCTCCGTGCTGAAAGCCGGCGACACCATCCTGGGGATGGACCTCGCGCAAGGCGGTCACCTCACTCATGGTAGCAAGGTCAATTTTTCAGGCATCCTGTTTCGCGCATTTTCCTATGGTGTGGATCGTGAAACCGAAACCATCAACTATGACGCGGTACAGAAGCTGGCAGAAGAATGCCGGCCCCGTATGCTCGTCGTAGGCGCCAGCGCCTATGCGCGAACCCTGGACTTCCCACGATTCCAACAGATCGCCAAATCAGTTGGTGCCTATTTGATGGTCGACATCGCCCATATCGCCGGCCTGATCGCTGCGGGACTCCACCCGAATCCTGTCCCCTATGCCGACTTTGTCACGACGACGACCCACAAAACCCTGAGGGGACCCCGTGGTGGTGTCGTCATGTGCAAGGCCGAACATGCAAAAGCGGTCGACAAGTTTATCTTCCCAGGAATGCAAGGCGGGCCCTTGATGCACGTGATCGCTGCTAAGGCCGTCGCGTTCAAGGAGGCGCTCTCGCCCTCGTTTACGCGGTACCAACAGCAGGTCATCGCCAATGCAAAAGTCCTGGCCCAAGGGCTCCTCGACCGAGGATATAAGATCGTCTCGGGCGGTACGGATACGCATCTCATGCTGGTCAATCTATCCAACAAAGGTATTACCGGCAAAGAGGCGGATGCCGCGTTGGACGCCGCCGGCATTATCGTGAACAAGAACGCCGTGCCCTACGACGAGAAACCCCCAGCCGTGGCCAGTGGGATTCGACTGGGAACTCCCATTGTCTCGACCAGAGGGATGCGGGAAACCGAGATGAAAGAGATTGTAGACTTGGTCGACCAGGTACTGCAGCATCGACAAGATCCCGCAATGCTCGAGAAAGTTCGTTCGCAGGCCAAAGCGCTCTGCAGCCGCTTTCCAATCTTTCACACCTACTAAGCCGCGTCAGACGGGGCAGGATCACCGCCTGTGAAATGTCCGTTCTGCGATGAACTCGAAGACAAAGTCGTCGACTCGCGTATGGCGAAGGAAGGCGAAGTCATTCGCCGTCGGCGCGAATGTCTCGGCTGCAAACGCCGCTACACAACCTACGAACGTGTTGAAGAAATCCTTCCCGTGGTGGTGAAAAAGGACGGCCGCCGGGAGTCGTTTGACCGCAGTAAGATTCTTGCCGGCCTCAAGAAAGCCTGTGAAAAACGGCCCATCAGCACGGCTACCATCGAAATGGTGACGGACCGTATTGAAAAACGCATTCAAGAGATGGGGGAGACAGAAATAGAAAGCCGGATCGTGGGCGAAGAGTTGATGAAAGAGCTGCATCAACTGGATCAGGTCGCCTATGTTCGCTTTGCCTCTGTCTACCGTGAATTTAAAGATATTGACCAGTTCATGGACGAGCTGAGAACGTTGGCTCAGCAACGCCGCGACCGGTGAGGGCCGCGGAACCCATTCTCTCTCCTCATCGTCCTCTCCCTATCCTTCCCTGGTTCGCCGGTTAACAACATGGTGCGGGTCCACTGTACGCAGGTATCAACATGCCGATAACCAAGCCCAAAGCCAAGACTCCCAAACGACCACGCAAGGCACATGCGCCAACTGGCACGCATGTCGCGATCATCGGCGCAGGTCGTGGCGGCACAGCACTGATTGAAATATTTGCAACAGACCCATTAGTGCAAATCGTCGGCGTGGCTGAAGTCCAGAAAAATGCACCGGGTATCGCACTGGCGAAACGGCTCGGTATCCCTGTGACTCGCGATTACCGGAAGCTTCTGGATCTTGAACGGGTGGATCTCATCATTGACGTATCGGGCAATGCCAAAGTCTGGCAGTTACTCCAAGACTTTCACCGCATGGGCGTGACGATCATCGGCGGGGCGAGCGCGAAATTCATGTGGGAACTGATCGAGGCGCGCATCCGCGCCACGGCAGAAATCGAGAAGACCTTAAATAAATACCAATCGCTCTATCGGCTCTACGTCAAGGAAACGGGAGTTGCGGTGACGGAGGAACGTACGCGCATTGCCTGTGAAATGCACGACGGTCTTGTGCAGAGCTTAGCCGGGGTGAACTTCAAGCTGGATCTGAGCCAACAACTGATTCGAAAAGACCCGAAAGCCAGTCTAGCTACTTTGCGCGAAAGCAAAGCCCAGTTGAAACTGGCCATCCAGGAGGCGCGGCAAGTCATTTTTAATCTTCGGCCGCTCCACTACGATAAGATGGAGCTGCTACCCGCCCTGACCAACTACCTCACCTCGTACGAAATCCAGTATCACATCAAGACGCAGTTCCGCGTATCCGGCGATGAACAAATCTTGTTTCCTCGTACAAAGATCTTTCTCTTTCGTATTGTGCAAGAAGCCCTCAGCAACGTGGAGAGACATGCAAAAGCGACTCGAGTCACCGTGGAACTAGACATCGACCCCGAACGGCTCCGTATCACGATCGGGGACAACGGCGTGGGATTCGACATGGACACGGTGCTACGTGATCCCGATAAATGGGATCACTTCGGGATTCGAGGCATTCTGGAACGGGCTCGCCTGGTAGGAGGCGAGGGCAAGATTGATTCAAAGAAAGGGCGGGGAACGACAATAGTCGTCGACGTCCCGTTGATGAAAAAGGAGACGAGAGCCGATGGAGAAGATTAAGGTATTGATCGCGGACGATCATCGGGTCGTGCGTGAAGGACTGGCCGCGATTCTCAAGACGAAAGACGACATTCTGATCGTGGGGGAAGCCCAGGATGGCATGGAAGCCGTCGAAAAGGTGAAAACGTTGGTACCTGACGTGGTACTCATGGACGTAAGCATGCCCAGAATGGGCGGGGTCGAAGCGACCAGACAGATTAAGCGTGAATTCCCTCACATCGGCATCGTGGCCCTCACCATGTATGACGAGCAACAATACATCTTTGATTTAGTACGTGCCGGCGCCACCGGATATCTCTTGAAAGATTCTGAGTCCTCTCAGATCGTCGCCGCGATACGCGCAATCTACAAAGGTGAATCCCTCATCCATCCCTCAGTCGCAAGCAAGATTTTAGCGGAGTTCTCGTTGATGTCCCAGAAAAAGGGCAAGAAGCCAGGGTGGGTCGAGCACGATCTGACAGAGCGAGAGATCACCGTCCTACGGTTGGTTGCTGACGGCAAGACCAACAAAGAAATTGCCAACAATTTGGATCTGAGCGAAAAAACCGTCAAGAACCATGTCCGGAATATTTTTCACAAGCTCCAAGTCTACGATCGGACACAGGCCGCCATCCTAGCCATTCGGAAAGGCCTCATCGAATTGGACCCTCGACCCTAGCAGCTTGGTTCATGACAATATTTAAGGACACTTCTAAAAACTAGGGAAGCTTTCCCAAAATAAGAAAACAGTTCTGCGTCTCGCGTTCAAGCCTGGCTAGTTTCCTCTGTCAATCATTCCTATAAAAGAAAAACTTCCAAGCTCTAGCGGATAGCTTTGTCGTACGACCTCACCGGCCTACCTCAGTCTAATCTAAAGAGGCGTTACCATCGATCAGAGTGCGGCTCTCTACACCTGGCGCTGACAATGCCGCCAACTGAGCAGCGAGCCCGCATGCGCAGCTTGCGCGGGATCGTGTAGGCGTGTAGGTTTGTGTTACATCAGAGATGATAAGACTGAAGAGGATGTATTTGGGCTGGCCGAAGGACTCGCCATGGGGGTACGCGTGGTGAGGAACGCCGAATCGTGGGCACTGTTCTATCTCAAGCACCAAAGGGAGGTTGAGGAAGTCCTGCAGTTCCTGGTCGATCGGGTCGATCGGACGCCGGAAACTGACTTCCAGGAACGGACAGGTGTAACGGGCAACGAGGTACAGACATGAGCGTCGAAGAGAATCGGAGAAAACCCAAGCCGGTGCTGATGGATACCTATTGTCCAGGTTATGATCTGCCTTATGATCAGTCGATGCGATATGGAAGATCGCAAGGAGTCTATGTGCCCTAAAGAGAAAGATGACCAGCTAGAATGGAGTGGCCCTCGATCTGAGACCGGGAAGAAGCCCTACACACCGCCGCAACTTTTTCGAGTGGAGATCACCCCGGAACAAGCTATTCTGACGGCCTGCAGCCTGACGACAACCAGCGCGTTCAACGGGGGAAACCGGAGTTGCCGAGGTGCCGGTGGCGGACAATGTAAGAACCGGTCAGGCAACAACGGCGACAGCGGCCCGCGCCAATCCTAAGTCACCCAATGGTGTCTCGGAATGGCAATCGAGTGGCGCGAGAGATCATCCGAAAGAATGGCCGCCTCGTACGCACTCCTGATTTGCGGGGCGTTGCCCCTGGCGCTCCAAGGATATGACGCACAGAATTTCGGGAGAAAATAAACAGGGCATGATTGGAGAGAAACAGGCCTGTCCGTCCCAATATTCTGTCGGTATGGAGGGTACGAGTTGACGCGGGCGGAGGATCGAGGTGGTTGTGATCGACAAGAGATTCTGATGAATATTGTTACGTGGCCTCGTTGGTCTGGAGCTCGGACAGGAGAAACAAATTGCCGCTAATCCATACGCTGACAATTCTGATCTGTCTGGCGGCACTGTTCAGCTATGTGAATCATCGTCTCTTGAAGCTGCCGATCACGATCGGGCTCATGGCAGTGGCGCTCGTCTTCTCTCTGGTGTTACTGGCATTGGGTAAGCTGGGATTTGGGATTGAAGCAGAAGCGCAACGATTCATTGGCGCCATCGATTTCAACGAGGCGCTCATACACGGCATGTTGGGGTTTCTCCTCTTTGCCGGCGCCCTGCACGTCAAGCTGGATGAGCTGCTGGATCTCAAGTGGGTGATCGGCACGCTGGCCGTCGTGGGCACGATTTTATCGTGCCTGATCATTGGCGGTCTGGGATACTTTTTGTTCGATCTCGTTGGTCTCCCTCTCCCCTTTCTCTATTGCCTATTATTCGGAGCATTGATTTCGCCGACCGATCCCATCGCCGTGATGAGCATTCTCCGGCAGGCCCGCCTCCCGAAGGCACTCGAAATGAAAATCGTCGGAGAGTCGCTATTCAACGACGGCGTCGGCGTGGTGATTTTTCTCGTCGTCTTGAATCTGTTGCCCAAGGCGTCGATCAGTGTGGGCGACGTCCTGCTGCTGTTTGCGGAAGAGGTGATCGGTGGCGTGGTCTTGGGTCTGACCCTTGGCTATGCCGCCTATCGTATGCTTCGGTCTGTCGATAACTATCAGGTCGAAATCTTGCTCACACTGGCCTTGGTGATGGGCAGCTTTGGCCTCGCGGACATCCTCCATACGTCCGGACCGATCGCCGTCGTGGTCGCGGGCCTATTGATCGGGAATCACGGCCGGCAATGGGCCATGTCCGACACGACGAGAGAGCATCTCGATAATTTCTGGGAATTGCTCGATGAGTTGCTGAATGCCGTGCTGTTCGTGCTCATCGGATTGGAAGTGCTGGTGCTGAACTTTCAGCAGTCGTATCTATTGGCTGGCCTGGTCGCCATTCCACTGGTGCTCGTAGCGCGCTGGATGAGCGTCTTCGTACAAGTGAAAGCCTTCAGCTTCGCCCGGGAATTTAGCGAACGGACCATTACGATTCTGACATGGGGCGGGCTGCGCGGCGGAATTTCCGTGGCGTTAGCCTTGTCACTGCCGGTTGGACCGGAACGCGGCGCGTTGATCACGATTACCTATGCGGTGGTAGTCTTCTCGATTCTGGTACAGGGGCTCACGATCAATCGAGTACTAGGAGATCACGCCATGGGGGTAGAATAGACGAGCGTTCTATCCAGCCGATAGATGGAATGTCCCTATTCGTTGTGCCAATCGCAATGAACATACGAAAGGAAGCCAACTCATGACCTATCGAGTGAAGCGTTTCGACCATCTAAAGGGCCTGCGGGATTTCAGCGATCAGTTAATGGCCAACCACCTTACGCTCTACCAGGGGTACGTGAAAAATACGAACCAGTTGGCAGCGCTTCTCTTGAACATGGTGAAGCTCGGAAAGGCCAATACGATGGAATATGCCGAGCTAAAGCGGCGGTTCGGCTGGGAGTTCAACGGCATGAGGCTCCATGAGCTGTATTTCGAAAATCTTTCCAAGCGGCCGGTTCCTATTCGGAAGACATCCCCGCTATACGAAAAGCTTTGGCAGGACTTTAATCAGTTCAGCAGCTGGGAACGAGGGTTCATGGGGGTCGGCGGTATGCGGGGTATCGGATGGGCGGTGCTCACCCGTGATCCAGCGACTGGCCACCTGTTCAATGTCTGGATGGACGAACACGACGCAGGATTTTTGGTGGGGTCAACGCCATTGCTCGTCATGGACGTGTTCGAACATGCCTACCTGCAAGAGTTCGGCATGAATCGGACTGCGTATGTGCAGGCCTTTATGAAGGCGATCGATTGGTCGGTGGTGGAACGGCGGTTCGAGGGGGCTGCATTGCCCCCACTCCAACCGGTCTCGGTCAGAAAAAAGGCATCATGAATGATTACAGCGCGAAAGCTTTCGACCATCTCTTTACGTTGCCCGGGTTCAGCGAACAGTCCGTGCGTACACACCTGACGCTCTATCAGGGCTACGTGAACAATACCAACTTGCTTGCCGAAATGATGCGTGAGTGGCTGACAGTCGGGAAAAGCGGCACGATCGAATGGGCGGAGGTGAAGCGGCGGTTCGCCTGGGAGTTCAACGGCATGCGGCTCCATGAATTGTATTTTGAGAACCTCACGGCGACGGCGATGGCCTTGGATCACCAGTCAACACTCTATCAAAAAATCGAAGCCGACTTCGGCCCCTATGAGCTGTGGGAGCGAGGGTTCAAAGGAACAGGTGGGATGCGCGGTGTCGGATGGGTCATTCTGGCATTCGAGCCATACACCGGCCGATTGTTTAATGTATGGATGGACGAGCACGATACCGGTCTGTTGCTGGGAACACAACCGCTCCTCGTCATGGATATGTTCGAGCACGCGTATCTCCCGGATTACGGGTTGAAGCGTAACGACTATATTGAGTCATTTTTCAACGTGATCAATTGGGCTGAAGTTGAGAAACGGCTGGCGGTTTGTCTGAAGGACCAGCCCGCCGTTAAGGGCAGCTCCACTCCGGGCTAGCCGTCTTCAATGCGACGATAGTAGGAAGCGCTATCCAGTCTACGAACGGACCGCAAACGGCGTCCAGCGCCACCGGCAGGGACGGGTAGCTGATGGCATCCAGTTAGCCAAAGCCCCTGCTCACGAGGATTGTCCGAGCCAGGAGAGCTGCGCGATGCCAACGCACCAACTATCGATCTCTCGTACTAGGCATCCTCATACATTACGTCGTACTCGGTCATCTCTCCTGCTCCTGGTCCTTCCTTTCGTCAGGTGTTGCGGGACGGATACGCCGCGCGATGGCTTTCCGTCCAACCCAGATCAGAAGCGCTGACAATGCCAGGGAGACAGGCACGGTCAGCCCAGAGGCCGTGACATCGTCCGCGAGCCAGCCCGCTTGTGACAGCGCCTTCCAAACATAACTTGCGAGTCCCGTCAGGTAGTACGCGAGTACAATGACCGACAGGGCCTCGACTGTATGCTGAAGCACGGTTTGGTTTGTCGTGGTCTGGTCGACGCGACGGAGTAGCCGGATGTTTTGCTCTTGCAGTAACAAATCGGCTCGAGTGCGAATCATGACAACCAGACCTTGGAAATCGCTTTTGAGCGCAGCGATCCGCCGCAGCAATTCTTGATAGCCGTCGACGATACCCGAAATGCGATGGAACACGTAATTTGACAGAGGGCGAAACGGCTGATGCGGCGTTTCCTGGAACGACCGAATCGTCGCTTCCACGATGGTGAGGTATGGACTGGTGGCTGCCAGTTTAAAGCGCATAGATTCTGAAAGCCGGCTGACTTCGAGAAATCCAGTTCCCAGCTCCTTGACCCAACCGCTCAATGCCGAGGCCGTGGCTGACGGCAACTGTTCCATGACAAGTGTTTGTTGTGTGAGATGGGCCCGCTCGAGTGCATGGATACGGTCGACGGCTTGAGCAAAGTCAGGCAGAGGGAGCAGGATCAAGTGGTAATAGTTCTCGATGGTCGCAATACCATCAACGACTTCGAGCATGTGTTGCCGTAGGGATTCCCGATTGGGGCCCATGACCAAATAGCGTTCTCGATCGGCGCCATCAGGGGTAAAACTCGTGAAAACCGAAACGTCATCCGCGAAGAGGCGGCTGCCGTATACCCGCGCTCCCGGCAGCATCATTCGAATCGTGTCGGCGGACCAGACTGCGTCAGGATGGATGACGATATCGAGCGCGTTGATCTTCAGCCCAAATGGGGTGAACGGAAAGTTGAAGTCAGGATACGTCAATGGCCCGAACTGCACCGGACTCGCTCCCTTTGCCGGAATGTGCCAGACCTGGTAGCTATAGTATTCGGTGTGTGTTTCCCAGACCACGATTAGCCGGTCTCCGTCCTGGTGGGTCAGCGCGCCGTAGCCGAACTGATCACCCATAAAGGTATCGTCTTCGCGAATTTCGAGGCAGCGGATGAGCTGTTCGAATTCCTGGCGTATAAGCACCCGTTCACGCGGGGGATTCGTCATACGATAGGAGGCATGATGAACATGCGCAGGCGCATCAACCCATTCATGCAGAAACCGCTTGGGTCGTTCGTGAATACGGTGAAGGAATGTTTGGCGAGGATCCATGGGCATCGTGGACATGAGCATGCCTTTCTCGACTCTCAACGGAGGCCGATCCTCCGGTCCTCAGCGCGACCGTGATCTCGGCTTCTGTTCAGCCGCTAAGAACCATCTTGCAACTCAAAGAACTGTAGCTGGACACACGGGGCAGATTGCTCGGTCGAACGACCGGAGGCGCCGAGACTATCGGCACCACTTGGGCACACGCATTTCTTCAACAGCATAATACGCACCCTCTTTCGGTATCACTACCTGCCGTTGAGGTGGAATCGACGAGAGGAAAAGGTTCGCTCTATGTGATGAGCATGTCTGGGTATTCAGACATGTAATAGATAAGGCCGATTTCCCGGAAGTCAACCCATAAGATGTCGATTATATTACGTTTTATAGTTTGCGATCATCAGATTTCTTGCCGCTGGTCAGCAAGACCAGGATATCGCCTGCTTGCAACTGTCCGATCTGGTCTAACTCTGAGAGTGAAAGGATGGTAGAGCCTCGGTAGAGCCTGAGCAAGACATCCGGCTTGAGATTCGCTGGTGTTATTCCGATTTCATCAGGCCGAACCGTCCGTTCGATCAGCCCGACCCGACCTCCTGCTGTCAGGAGGTCGTCGAGGTAATGCACCATATGGCCATGGTCCACGGCAGCGGCAATGATATAGCCGCCGAACGTGGCAGGGGAGACGATGGTGTCGGCGCCGCCCTGCTTGAAGAGTTTCACATTTTCCTCATTTTTGGCGCTGACGATGATGCGAACGTTGGAGTTCAAATGGCGGGCGGTCAACAGCATCAACGCGCTCGAGTCGTCACGACCGGCCGCAATGATAATGGCTTTCGCTTTGTCGATGATGGCCTCGCGCAACACGGCTTCGTGAGTGGCATCGGCCTGAAATGCCGCCACACCCAATGAACCGGCCAACTGAACCCGCTCCTCGTCCCTGTCGACGACGACAATCTGGTCTGCCCGGGTGCCACGGGACAGCAATTCCTTCGTCGTCGACAATCCGGTATGGCCGAAACCGCAGATGATGATATGCCGGTCCAATGTCCCCTGTAGTTTCGCCATGCGGTACCCCTCCATATATTTCCGGAGAATCAGTTGGTAGGCCGTTCCGAGAAACAAAAACCAGATACCGAACCGGATCGGTGTGACGATCAAGGCATCGATCAGCCTGGCGCGCGTGGAGACAGGCACGATGTCTCCATAGCCCACCGTGCTCACCGTGATCATCGTGAAATACACGACGTCCGTGAAAGAAACCTCGCCGTCAATCTGATCCCGTAGCCCGTCCCGATCCCACCAGAGGAGGCTAAAGACCAGAAAAAATAGCAACGCGGTGAGGCCGAGCCTCGTAGCCAAGGTCCTGGTAGGAGACCAGGCATTCGGCGTGACGATCACACGAGGCTCGCTCTGGCCTCTCCGATTTCCCGGTACGCCTCTTAACTTAGCCATCCAATTTTGTCCTGAGACAGTTTTCATAACACGACGGAGCCTCGTCTGGTGAATGGCACGATCATCTCTTCAGAGATTGCCCTGCTGCGCTTTCCAAATTGAGCACCGCCCGTTGATGGCCGTATAGGGCGTCCAGGTAATCATCTTTCGTTTCGCTGGTCGTGCGAAACGCGTCCACCAATTCCAGGATGTTCACCTCATTCGTTTCATAGGCCTTCTTCGTGCGATCGAGCAGGGTCAATGAGCGGTCGAGCACTCCCGCATTGTAGGTTTCGATGAGGCGGCGTGTTTGTATCAAACGATGGTACGCGAGATCCAGTTCGTTGAGCGCCTGATTGAGGGCCCGCCGATACTCGGCTTCTCCGGATTCCACGCCGATGGTTGCCTGTGCAATGCCGCCCTGGTTACGATTGAACAGCGGGAGGGGGACGCTCAACCCTGCCGCCCATTGCTGTTGGTTGTCCGGCCCCGTAGGGCCTTGCAGCATCACTCCGGCTCCTACCGTCACATCGGGGTAGGCCAGCGCCGTGGCCAGCTTCAATTCGCGTTCTCGCTTGGCCCGTAACAGGCGTTTAGCTTTCACATCCGGACGTCGATCACCCACCTGGAGGCGCAACGTCTCGATATCGGGATGATAGGGCCGATAGAGCAGCGGCGTCGTGAGATCGAGCTGAAAATCAGGAGGCAGCGCGAGAAGAACCCGGAGATCCGAGAGGCCATTCTCGACCTCGCGCTCATGCTTGATCAATTGATGCTCCGACTTTGCCAAGAGCAGCTCCAGCCGGATCTTCTGCCGTTCGTTCGGAATCGGCCTGAGGAGCGGTGTGGCACCAGCGATGATGCCGGCGAGTTGGTCTCGAATCTTGCGATCGACCCGAAGATGTTCGCGCTCGACCTGCACGCGGTAGTAGGAGTCGTTCACCGAGAGCGAGAGCGTGCGGACCGTGTCCTCAAACAGGGCTTCGCTTGCCCAGGCTCCCAGTTCGGCGCTCTCCATGCGAAAGCCCCGCTTCCCGGCAACCAGAAATAGTTGGCCTACCTGCGGCATGACCCCCCCGCACCGACCGGCGGTGCACCCCTGCGTGAAAGAGCTGAATAGCCCGACTGACAGCACGGGGTTGGGAAACAGGCCCGCCGTAATTTGTTGTGCGCGGGCGTCGTCGACGCCATATCGTGCGCGGAGGAGGACGAAGCTGTTTCGTGAGAACAAGGCCATGGCTTCTTCGATACTCAACTTCTGAGGGGCAGAAGCAGCGGACCGATAGTCGTCACGGGGCGGTGGCTCGGCCGATCCAAGCGCAGGGTGCACGAGGGCGATGATGAGCCAGCAGACGAGCGAAGCCGTCTGCTCCCGCCATGGGCTCGACAGGTACTTCACGGGAGTCGTGTTACGGACGACAGGGCCGCCCATAGAATGCATGTCCATTGGATTGAGACTTGACCCGTAGATTTTGTCGCGCCGATCGGCTCACTCATTAGTTAGAACCAGTGGATAGGCCGTTGCCGCATCCCGCGATCATGATGCAGGAGGCCGCGTATGTTCGCGGGAAAGGCGGTGGGCCTCTTCCAACTCGCGAATATGCGTTCCCTGGGATTCGACGGTGGATTCAAGGGTTCGTATGGCGCGACTCCGCTTCCATCGGCGACCGAGGGATGCGAGAAAGGTCAGCACAATTCCCGACCCTACCGAGCCGAGAATGACCAACACCAACGACGTCTGGTACTCCCAGAGGAACAAGCGAACGGTCACCGCTTCCGTGTTCTGGAGCGCAAACGCGGCAGTCAGCACCGCCAAGATCAATGCAAGAAACACAAATCCCATCACATACCTCCCGAACGTAAATATGTATTCGTCTCGCGGTCACGGCATCCTGCCAGCGGCGAATCACCTGCCATGAACATACTAAGCCGCGTAAAACCCTGTATCGTGCCAATGACTCCCACTTACGAAGTCGCCTGGGACGAGGGCGGCGCTACTACGGTCCCGCTACGAATATGGAGGTCCCGCTGCGGAAAGGGGATCTCAATGCTCTGCTCTTTGAACGTGTTGTTGATCATGAAATTGAGATCGCTCCGAAGCACACCCGGAGTGGTGGCGTGCTGTCTGGTCCAGACCCGGAGAATGAAATTCAGCGAGCTATCGCCGAACTCTTGCAGCAGCGCGTCAGGTTTCGGGTCCTTCAACACACCCGGATGCTGGTCGGCGACCTGGAGGAGCAGCCGGCGGACCTGCTCCGGATCCGATCGATACGACACGCCGACCGGAAAATTGAACCGTACATCACGGTTGGTGTAGCTCCAGTTTGTCACTTTAGAAGAGACGAATTCGGAGTTTGGAACGATGATGGCGATGTTATCGTTGGTGACCACGGTCGTGGCCCGCAACGAAATGCTCACGACATCTCCGGTGACGGTTCCCACTTCGATGCGGTCGCCGACTTTGATGGGCCGTTCAATCAGGAGGATGAGCCCGCTAACAAGATTGTTGGTGATGTTCTGCAGACCGAATCCGACGCCGACGCCGAGGGCGCCAGCCAGAATGGTCAGGGTGCTCAGATCGATGCCCATCGTCTGGAGGATGGCCATCAGTCCGACGGCAAGGACCAGGTAACGGATGATTGTGGCCACGGCGAGCCGCACACCCAGCTCCACCTTGCTCTTGGCCAGGAGACGGGTGACGATCCAGATCTTCAGCCAGCCGGTGACGGAGAAGAGCAGTAGGATCAAGATGATCAGCCAGAGCAGGGTCCAAATCGTGATGGCGGAGGTGCCGTCAGAGAAGAGGGGAACATTGAGAAATGATTTGATCTGCACGAACAGGTGCTGAAGGATGTCCATAGTGAGACGTTACGCTATCTCCCCGGATTCACCACCGGGGTTCGAATGGGATGGAGGATGACAAACTTTTCTGTCACGGGGTAGACCTAAATGAGATCCGGCACCAGAGCGATTCTGCCTGCGCCTCGGTATGTTGCGAGTTGATCTGGATTCTGATGCCGACAGCTCTCTCCGGCTCCTTGCCGTACAGTTGCTTGTAGTCTTCGAAGACGTTCCGTGATTCAGTAATCCACCGGCCCATATCTGTTTGACCAGAGCGTATGACGACGGCCTTCATCTTGACCAGCGGGAGGAGGTCTGCCGCCGCCGTATCCCCCATCGTGCCGATGGGAAATGTATTCCCCCAAATGTAGGACACAGACTTCCGGAGCTCCCAGAAACGTTTCGAAAAAGCGATGATGAGCTGCGCGGGCTGATCATCTTGCTCGGTGTTCGTGAAGTCCCCCTGTTTCGGCACCGCGGTGACTTTCCATTGCCAGACCAGCCATGGTGTGCGCGTGAGATCGACGTCGATTTCTTTTTGCATGGAAAATGACGATTTGTCGGCATGGAGTTTGAGGGCCGGGCCGACATCTTCACGAATTTTTTCTAATCCAGCGGTGCCGTGATGAGTTGCCAATTCCCAGCCTGGTGGGACTGCCTGATCTGGTCGTTCGTCAACCTCCAATAGCGGAATTTCTTCTGCTGCCGCAAGCGGATTCACAAGAGGGAAGCAGAAACCTGCCGCAATTGCAGCGAAGAGGCAGATGCGTAGGCAGCATCGGTGCGCGCTCAGATTCATGCTGTGATTGTACACCAACGTTATCTGCTAAGCATCAATCCGGACCACGGAACGGCAAGCCTGCCACGTATCCGTTGGCAAGGGGACGCCCTCGGCCACTTTTCTATAAGACTGGGGTAAACATGGCGTCAGGTGCGGATCTCGCTGCATGTAGGTTTATCGGTCCAACGACCACACGACGGAGAGCAATAGCAGGTGCTGTTCCTGTGCCAGGCCGATGACGCCTGGGGAGATCTCTCCACGCTTGAAAAACCCGCCGCCGACGCCAGAGGATTCATCGTAACGATGTTCCAGTCTTAGAAGCGCCGTCTGCCAGGGGTGGGTCCATTTATATTCCAGGGTGGTCGTCATGGCTTTTAATAGTTGCTCGGATCCGGAAATCCGACCATTGCGGTCCCAATAGAGTTCCGGGCGTACCGCCACACTCCAGGGGCCGCTGATGTTCCAATGCGCATACAATGCCCCCGCTGTCCAAAAGGTCCGGGGTTGGCCCGGCCGTTCCGCAGCGTTTTCCGTGCCGATGTCGTAGGCTGCGGCAAGGATAAGCGGTCCGTCTTTCCATTCGACGATGCTGTCGGAAAAGAATCGCCAGAATTCGATCGCGGTATTCGACTGGTCCGGCCCGTAATACAGATTTTCTGTGACGGTCAGCCGGGAGGCCGGTTTCCAGATGAGCTGTGTGCCGTAGCTGGGTTGGTCGTTCTGATGGGACAGATAGTTGTAGCCATTGATCACGTAGAGGCCGAGTTGCAGGCTGTCACTCAGCGGGTACTGCGCGCCCAGGCCGAACATGAAGTAGGGTGCGTTGTCGGCCATGTAGGACCGGGTATAGTTCAGGTTGTTTTTCGCATAGATCGATTGGTAGCCGATGAAGCTGTTGAACAGCCCCGCCGTCAGCGTGAGGCCGTTGCCGACCGGCGCCAGATAGGACAGATTGGCCCGTGATAGATGCCGGAGGCTGTCGGCTCCGTCCACGGGCTTTTCCCTGCCGGGATTCGGCTCCGGTACCAGTGCATTGGTGTCATAGCCTGCTTGCAGGCCAAGCTCCATCCCCCATCGCGAAGTCTCGGAAACATCTTTACGAACGTATCCCTGCACCATATTGGGAGCCAGTTCGTTGACTCTGGGAGTCGTGCCTTTGCTGCGCCAACGGTGGTTCTCAGGGAAGTTAAAGTCGAGCGCATAGCTCAGATCAACCGTCGCTCCATAGTGCCAATCGGACGACGAGACGGAAGATTCCTCTCCGAAGGCTAGGCCCAGGTTCAGGACAGGAAAAAGCAGCGCAAGCCATAATGCTCCAGCCCTTCGCAGACCTTGGCAATGGGTTGTCGTGCATCCAAACGCGATCAAGCCTGGCGACCTTCTGACGGTCCAACCAGCTGGACCTTGATCTCGGGGGTTTCGACGAGATGGAAGGTGGCGGAGGCCAGCGCCACGCGGCCGTTGGTCTGATCCACTTCTTCCAGAATGCGGGTGAACAGCTGATCCTTCGTGATGCGGCGCTTCTTATAATCCACGATGTAGCGCAGGGTAAACTCCATCCAATTGTCGTTGGCGACGAGGAAGACGCGGGGATCGATCTCGGTGGGATCCACTCGGTACTGATGAATCAGCTCCGTCCAGCTGGCCTTGGCCTGAGTGGAATATTCGCCGGTAACCTCGACCAGGACCCGCTGAAAGATGTCCCGGGACAAGCGGTAGTCGCAGCCATACTTGACGGGGACTGTTACTTCATCCCACAAAAATGGAAAGTCGCCGGAGTAATTAAAAACCGGCTCCTTGAAGACGAAGCTGTTGGCGATCTTGACGATACGGCCATTGTACAAATCCGCATTCACCCATTGGCCGATTTCCATCATCGTCGTCCGCAACATGCCGATGTCGATGACGTCTCCTTTGATGCCACCCAACTGAACTCGGTCGCCGGTGTTGTAGAAGTTGCCGAACGAGATGGCCACCCAGCCGGCGAGGCTGGCGATGACTTCCTGCAAAGCAAAGGCGATTCCCGCGCCGGCGACGCCGAAGGCCACGGCCATCTTGCCGAGGTTGGCACTGAAAATCATGGAGAGGACGATGATCCCCGTGAAATAGCCGAGGAACGTCACCATCTTATTGGCGCGGTAGAGGTTGCCCGGTTCCTTGATGTACCGGGTGACGCCTCCTTTGCCGACCCGCACGAGCGCCATGACGATAAGGATCGCGACGGTGGCGGAGACCAGTTTCCCGATGGTCGGATCGAACAGCCAGCCTTCGACGAACTGCTGCATGGAGGTAGTTGTCATCGGGGCTCTCCTTTCGGCGCGGCGCTTTCATTCGGCTTAGTGAACCAACTTCCCACGCCCTCGATGCGAATGCCAGGAGCCTGGTACGTCTTCGGCAAGTACGAGTCGGGGATCGTGGTCTTGTTGCCGTCTCGAATGGTCCCGTAGTGCGGTGACATGATTTCCACGCCGCCTTCGTTGAACTGGTCCTGAATATGTTGGTGCAGCTCGGCATAGATGACGGCCATCTTATTGGGCTGATCCGTATAGGCGTTGATCTCGTAGGTTACATAAAAATCGTCGAGACTGGTTTGGAGCACGAAGGGTTCCGGCGTCTTGAGTATGTGCGTGGTCATGCGCGCAGCTGCAATCAACAATTCGTGGACGGTTTTCCAGGGCGCATCGTACCCGATCGTGACGCTGGTGTGGAGGATGAGCCCATGTTCCTTAGCCACGGAACTGAAATTGATGAGATGGCTGCCGAGGACCATGGAGTTGGGGATTGAAATATCGACGTTCTTGATCGTTCGAACGCGCGTGACCAGCAATGTACGTTCAATGACGTCGCCGATGGTATCCGCGATTTTCACCCGGTCACCGTCGCGGAAAGGATTCATGTAGGTCAGGACCACTCCGGCGATGATGTTGCTGATGGCTCCAGCGGATCCGAAGGAAAACAACACACCCAGAAACACGGACACGCCGCGGAAGGCGTCCGATTGAGACCCTGGAATATAGGGGAAAATGGCGATAGCGGAGAAGACGATCACGAGAAACCGCACGATCTTGTAGGTCGGTTGCGTCCATTCCCGGCGGAAGCCTGCAAAGGAAATGGCCCCCCGCTCCATGCCGGTGAATACCAGGGCGATCAGCTTAATGATGTACCGTGTCACCACGACAATGACGATAATGGAAACGACATTGGGCACATAGGAAGCAAAGGCCTCACCGATGGCCCTGAGCGTCGTCAGCACGGCTCCGAACAGTTGGGCGGAAATGCCCCTGGTCCAATGGAAGATTCCCAGGACCGTTGTCACGAACACATAGATGAGGAACAGGGTTGCGACGACACGAAGGCCCTTGGCCAGGGAGATGACCCCGGCCGCGATCTGGTCGGCTGATAGGACTTCGACCCGCTGAATCTTGATCGGGGGAATATAGGTTCCACGCCAGCTGTGGAGTTTCTCATAGAGCCTGGGAAAGAGCCTTTGAAAGGCGACTAAGAAGGCGATGAAGATGACGATATCCAGCAGCGCAAAGGCTACGTTGATCAAGAGTGTTCGCAGGCTGGTCTGTTCCAAGGAGGTCGTCAAGGCCGCACGGATCAGGCTGGCATACTCACGCGCTACTTCCTGCCTGGGTCGTCCACTTGGACGCGCATCCCCATCGGTCACCGCCACGATGATCATTTCACCGGCGACAATCTCGCTCGTCTGTTCCCCCTCCGAGATGGCAATGGTATCCGGCCTGGTCTGTGGGTCATTCGCGAGGCGTGATAGACGCTCGGCGATGGCCATGGCGCGTTCCTGTGGACCAAAGGAGCCCACCTTGTCGTACACCGTGAACAGGGCTTCTCCAGAATGGATGACCGGTGCACCGGCAGGCTGCGTCGGGGGAGATTGGCTGATTGATGACGTAGGCGGTTGGAGCTCGGCTAGGGACACCCCCGGCATGATCAAGCATGCGAACAGCAGAATGATCGAAATCTTGCGTCTAGCCATACCGCGTCCTCCCTGGGCGATCAGAATCGGTTGCCAGACTGGGGGTAGGCCTCACCGATTTGGATGGGGACAGATTACACTATTGGAGCGGCGAGAAGCGACCAGGCAACGTGTACCATCTACATCACATGAGCCCTATGTACGATAACTTTGCTTAGTAATTTGAGGATGACTATTAAACGGAATGAACAAGGTGTCGCTGTTGCAGCGTCACAGAGGAGGCAGGGGTTGCTCTCACCGGTTGAACCTACCAATTTTCTTTGTGGGCATCGCCCATGGTAGCGGTCCTCTCTTCAAGGCGGTCGCTGATGCTCATGCCATGACGGCGTTGTGGCGCATGGTGCTCATGAGCATTGCCGTGATGGCAGATCATCTACCGCTACCGCGTGGAACAACGATACCCCTTGATCGAACCGGACAGCATTTTGATCATCCTCGGCTACTGCCTCTGACTGTAGCTGTTCTTTCACTAAAAACCCGACAAGCATTACTTCTCGACAGCATCACTCATACAGCGTGGCTGACTCATCTCAGTGCAGTGCACTGAACGATGTGAGGAGGTATTTGTCTTGTGATGACTGTCTCGATATCGTTAACATGGTTGCTATGTAGATTTGGGTCAGTAGGCATATGAGAGGGGAGTGATTCGTGGAATCATTGAGCGTCGAGTCGGTGTTAGGACTGACCGGATTGATCATCTTGGTCGGCTTGGCCGGTGAGCTGATATTTAAACGCACCGGTATCCCGAGCGTGTTGTTTCTCATGGGGTTCGGCGTGCTGCTGGGACCGGTGCTCCATCTTGCTGATCCAACTGTGGTGATGCAGCTGGCGCCATATCTAGGCACACTCGCGCTGCTTATCATCCTCTTCGATGGCGGTATTAATCTCCACATCGTGAAGGTGGTCAACGAAACGCCGCTGGCGCTGCTGTTTTCATTAACGGTCTTTGCCCTGACCGTCGTGTCGATCATGGGCTTCTATGTCTGGTGGATGCAGGGCGAATGGTTGCATGGTCTGTTGCTGGGTACGATCTTGGGCGGCACGGCTGCAGCGATTATTATTCCCGTGACCTCGAAAATGTCCTCGCTCCGTGACTCGGCCAAGGTCTTGCTGAGTCTGGATTCTGCCATCTCGGAGGTTTTTGTCGTGGTGATCGCGCTGGCGATCATGGGCACGATGCGGGAGTCGATCGCAAGCGGGAGTATTATCCGAGAGATTTTCCACGCATTCTGGGATGCCTTCATGCTGGCGGCATTGGCCGGAGCCCTATGGGCACGGTTGCTCTCCTGGCTGGAAGGTCAAGCGTTGTCCTATATGCTCACGATGGCCGCGATTCTAGTGCTCTACTATGTGGCAGAGCTGATTGGCGCGAACGGGGCCATTACCATCCTCGTGTTCGGTCTCGTCCTGGGCAATATGGAGTTTCTGGTCGGGCGGTTGGCTCGGCCGATTCGTGTGTTGATTGGGTACGAATTGGACCAAGCGAAATTCGTGCTGGACGAATTCCTGAGACGGATCAACGAAGAATTGTCGTTCCTGGTGCGGACCTTCTTCTACGTCCTTCTGGGCTTAATGCTGGACTTTTCCGCGCTCACAACCAGCATCGCACTCACCAGTCTGGGCTGCTTCGTGATCCTTGTTGCGGTCCGATGGATTGTCACGGAAATCCTTGGACGAACCAGCAACGCTTGGACTTCGGGTGAGCGGTTCGTGATCGCTGCCATGTTTCCTCGTGGGGTGGCCACAGCCGTCATGGCGTTTCTTCCAGTGGCCACGGGGATTCCCGGTACCGAGTTGTTCCCGATGTACGCGTTGACGGTAATTGTGATGGGCGTGGTGGGGATGACGATCGTGCTGACCATTTATCAGCGTTGGAAAATGGCTCCTCTTCCAGCTCCCGTTGAGGAACCATCTCCTTCATAACGATTTCCATCGGGTAACCCCGTTGCGCTGACGTGCATCCAGTCACGGTTGATGTCTCTGTGGTAAAAGAATGGCCTCTCCGCAGGATGCGAATCCGATTTCCGAGGTGCTTGCGGCCCACCTGTTGGTTTTGGTCCGTCGAATCGACGGTCTTGACATTTCTTTCCTCTGAAGCCCAAATTCAACGAGAAACTTCAGCTTCCCGAGCACGCTCTCGTGAACGAGGAAACGCCGTCCGATGAAACGATGGGCCTTACAGTGGTGGGATCATCTGCGAATCCAGCACAAGGTATGGGCGGTGCTTCTGCTGATGTGTCTCCCGCTTATTGGAGGTCTTGCGACTCACCTCTATATCGTTCAGCAGCTTCTTTCGACCCAGCAACAACGACATGAACTCATACTTGCGCGCGGGCATGTGGAGTTGTTGCGGCGACTTGCCATTGACATCGAAGACGGCTTTCGCGGCTATGTGTTGACCCAACAGCCTGCATTCCTTGCTCCGTTGACCGAAGCAGAATCGAGGGTTGAATCAGCATTGACCGGTGCTGCAAGGCTGCTGGCAGGATTGTCAGGATTTCAGGAGGGATTCGAGCCGATCACATGGCAATTGAAAGATCTTCTACGATCGAAACACGCATTGATCGCCGACATTCAGCGGGGGAACACGGCCAAAGCGCTGGCGTATATCCGACTGGGGGAAGGGCTACGGCGATCCGACCGCCTCCGCCAGGATCTCCAGGCCATCGAAGATCGGTTGGAACTGCAACGACAGTCGTTGAATGCCAGGGCGGAAGCGCTGTCGCAACAGACGTTTGTCGGGCTGTGGGTTGCGCTCGTCGGTGTGGTGTTTCTGGGCTGGATCAGCTCACGTATGTTGGCCTGCTCCCTGACGGATCCGATTACACGGCTGCAATCAGCCACGGCACGGTTAGCAGAGCAGGTCGACCCCGCCGACATCGCGGAGCTCTTGGCCCCGGCTCGTGCCTCCAAAGACGAACTTGGCCAGCTAGCCGAGGCTTATCTGCTCATGGCGCGGCGTATTGGGATACACATTCAAGAACTCGAAGTGCTCAATACGATCGGACAGGATATCAATACGATTGGCCCTGACGGGCTTGATGGGGTCTTGCATCGAATTTCCGACCGGGCGGTAGAACTCGTCTGTGCAGATGTTTGTCTGGTGCTTATCCGTAACGAACGGATGGGCTGTTGGATCGTCGAAGCCGCTTCGGGAGAGTGGAGCGATCGCTTGGCCAATTCAGTCATGTTGTGGGATGAGCTCCCGATCAGTGTTCAAGCGTATGAGACGCGTGAAGTGGCCATCGGTGAAGGGTTTCGTGCCGACGAACGGCCGCAAGTATTACGACGAAACTTGCTCGGGGACAGCATGCTGGCCGTTCCCCTCCTGGCCCAAGGAGAGCCCTTCGGCGTCCTGGCTCTTGTGTGCGAACGGCCACGATCGGCTGCGGTATGGAATCAACGGCTCGCGAAGGGATTGGCTCAAGAGGCGGCGCTGGCGATCTCGAATGTGAAACTCTATGAGGCCGCGCAGCAGCAACAGCGTGGGCTGGTCGCACGTCTTCGTCAGCTCGAGCATCTTGCGGAAACCTTGGCGCATGACCTCAAGGGGCCTGGGGCTCGCATGGGAGAACTCGCACGGTTACTGGTCCAGCAGTATGGTGGACAATTCGACGATCGGACGAAGCGGTGGTTCGCGCTTCTCGAAGAGAATAGCAAGGATCTTGTCGAGCGAGTGGAAGGGATCTTGAGCGTGGCTCGTGTCGGCACTGATCAGGGTGCTATCACGGCGGTCGATCCGACTGTGATTATTGGTGAAGTATTGAAAGCCCGGGCCGGTGAGATTGAGCAGCGTCGTGCCGTGGTGCACGTTGATCCAGGGTTACCGCTCGTCGCTTGTCACGCGGCCTATCTCCGGCAGATCTTCGATAACCTCATTTCAAACGCATTGAAATTCACTCGAGTGGGAGAATCACCCGTCGTGAGGATTAGCGGTCAGGCGCAGGGTCCGATGGCGATGTTCTCTGTGGAGGATCAGGGGACCGGGATCCCTTTGGCCCAACGCACTCGTGTGTTTCAGCCATTTGTCCGTTTGTTGACATCTCAGGCCTCAGGCAGCGGAATTGGTCTGACCATCATCCAGCGCATCGTGGATCTGTATGGTGGCAAGGTGTGGGTCGACGGAGCGGAGGGAGTGGGTTGCACTGTGCAATTCACGATTCCGAGCTTTCAGGAGCAAGAGGGTGCCGATGCCAGGATGCAGGCGTTGAGAGTGTCCGATGTTGGTTGATGCCGTTCGGCGAGGGGGCCTGTGAGGAAGGGGATATCATAATGACAGTTGGTGAGGTTTCCAGCATGCGATCGACCAAAGCCAAATCCAAAGTGCCGTTTACCATTTTGATTGTCGAGGACAACCCAACGGATCTTGAGCTAATGTTGCACGCTCTTGAAGCGGCGGATCTGAAACCGCTGGGGGGAGATTTCGATATGGAGGTCCGTCCCACGGCAGAAGGGGCGTTGCAATTGCTTGGAGAACGGGCCATCGATCTTGTATTAACCGACATGGTGTTGCCTGGGATGGATGGATTGGATCTCGTCAGCCGTATCCAACGGATTGATCCAAACTTACCGGTGCTGGTGGTGACGCGCATGAATGCGGTCCCGCTGGCCGTGGATGCGATGCGGCGAGGCGCCTTTGACTATGTGTTGAAACCCGTCAACGCGGAGGATTTGGGGATGCGCCTCCATCGTGCGATTCGCATCTCTGAAATCCTGCGTCGGCATGCGGTGTATGAGCAACAGGACCGACAGGAGTTCGAAGCCAATAGTTTTGTGGGGAGTGGCGTCGCATTCGAGCGCATTATGCGGAGCATTCGTGAGGCGGCTCAAGTTCGCTCGACGGTCTTAATCACCGGAGAAACTGGAACGGGAAAGGGGATCATTGCACGGGCGATCCATCAGCAGAGTCCAGAGCGCGATCGGCCGTTTCAAGTGATCGATTGTACGACTGTGCCCGAGGGGATGATGGAGTCCGAGCTGTTCGGGCATGTACGGGGCGCCTTCACTGGTGCGATTGCCGATAAGCCTGGGCTCATTGAGTTAGCGAACGGAGGCAGCGTGTTCCTGGATGAAATTGGGGAACTTCCCCTGCTTCTCCAGGCGAAGCTCCTGCGCGTCTTGGAGGAAAGCGAGGTGCGCCCCGTGGGCGGAACCAGAGTTCGCCGGGTAGATATGCGGTTTGTCGCTGCAACAAACCGGGACCTCGAAGCGCGAGTCCGCGAGGGGACGTTCCGGAAGGATTTATATTATCGTCTCGCTGTCGTCTCGATTCGGGTGCCTCCGCTACGCGAGCGGCGTGAGGACATTCCTGTTATCGCACGTCATTTGCTCAGTCAGTTGGCTCGATCCATGGGCAAGGCTCAGTGCCATTTTGACGAAGAGGCGGTGGGAGCCCTTGTGGCCTATTCTTGGCCAGGCAATGGGCGGGAGCTTCGTAATGTGGTGGAGCGGATGGTCATGCTCTCGACCGATGGCATTATTCGGGCGCAGGATGTCCGACATGCTCTTCCACAGAGCGAGGCCGAGAGTCTCGCATCGGTCGACTCGAGTCTGACCGCTCTTCCCTATATGGAGGCGAAGGAGCGAGCGCTTGAAGAGTTTACGAAATCCTATCTGCGTCTCAAGCTCGCCCAGCATGACGGTGTCATCACGAAGGCCGCTGAGAATAGCGGCATTCCTCGGCAACATTTCTCGCTACTCATGAAACGATTTTTAGGGAGCGAGGACATAGAGAATCCGTAGCCTGTGTCCCCCATTCGTAACAGTTCTACGGCTTACCGCCCTTGCCTTCTGCTTATTCCCGTAATCATGTTTCCTCCTGGTAGCATTAACATCACATGAAATGGATTTTGAGTCATTTTGCTGGGGGTTAGCTACGGCTAGCTACCATGTTGTCGCGAGTGAATATGGAAGTATGCTGTCGTAACTAAATGATATGTGTGATTAAAATATTTATTAATGAGATGGCGCATATAATCATATTCGACTCATGAAATATCGTATCTCATCATCTCCTAAATTACTCTCGTAACCATAAGTATATCCCTTCTATTTCAACACGTTATTGCGATAGCTTTTGCCGTTGGCAAGTTCTTCCCGGTCTGGCAACCCTCTTGCTATGTTTACTCCTCGAGTCTGTCTCATGGCCAGCATCGCCATGGTACGGCATTAGACTTAGCAGGAAGGGGGGTGGTCTGAACTTTCCGCTGTGCGTTGGTGAAGTCGCGTGGGCTTATTGAAGCCCTCAACTCTTAGGAGGTGTTACCCATGTTTTTGTCACGTAGGCAGTTCTTAAAAGTCTCCGTGGGGACGGTCGCC
>JAUXVD010000010.1 GCA_030684575.1 Nitrospirota bacterium
TCTGGACCGCCAAAGGCGACGGCACCTTTGACGTAGCCACCTTCCGTCCTTGGGAGGGCTACGGTATGAATCGCGGCACCTGGCTCACCGGCGATTTCAATCAGGATGGTAAGACCGACCTGGTGCATGCCGTGCAAGACACCGACTACGTCCACATCTGGACCGCCAAAGGCGACGGCACCTTTGACATAGCCACCTTCCGTCCCTGGGCCGGCTATGTCATTTCCACAGGGAGATGGCTAACCGGAGATTTTAATGGGGACGGGAGAACGGACCTCTTCCATGCCATCGAGCAAGCAGGCTACGCAAACATCTGGGCGTCACGTGAGAATGGTGGATTTGACGTCACAACCTTTTCCCCCTGGCAAGGCTACGACGCTTCAGACGGCATATGGGTAGTTGGCGATTTCACCGGCGACAAGATGTCTGACGCATTTCATTTTCGCCACGGAGTTAAAAACTCTGTTCTCTGGGTATCCACCTGGCCACGACAGAATCAAATTTTCCTTGAGGGCATAGAAGTGACACAGTCGATCCAACGAATGGATAACAGCGTGCCCCTCATTGCATGGAAGGAGACGGTTGCCAGGGCTTATTTTACCGGCCTATTCCAGAATCCGCGACGGATCGACGCTACATTGAAGATTAAGCTCTCCGACGGAACGATCGACTACCTTGTGGCGACGGGAGCGGTCGTAGATCCGGCCGATAATTTTAATCTCAAACGGAAACGCGAAGCGCCCCTCTCGAGGCATAAGAGTCTGGTATTCCCGCTTCAAGCATGGCTCAAACCCAACACGCGATGGGCCAGGCCAGGCATGAGCGTAACCCTTACCATTTTCGAGGTACGGGACAGCGACACGGGCTCTCTCATAACCTGCTCCAATTGCAACACATCAGTAACCGTCCCTTTCATCGATTCTGCTCCTCTGGTGGTCGATCTCATTGGCTTCTACTCCGACAAATCGACAACCGCCATCCTCCCAAGAGATCTGGATAAGGCGCTAGTTAGTTCTTGGCTCGGTCGCGCCTACCCCACCTATTACGCCTTTGCCTCGGCGAGAGAAGTGCAAGCGACAGACAAGGATTTCAATCCGACTGGTCCTTCTGATTGCCGATCAGTACTCCTGGAACTTGAGACGCTCCGTGCATCCGACGCATTGTCTAATGATCCAACCTATACAAACTATCGGAAACGATACTACGGCCTTGTCTATGATCAAGGAAGCCACGACGTCGAAGCTACAAGTTCCAAAACGTTCATATCCGGCTGCAATGGGGGAAAGATTGAACCAACTCAGCTGGTGAAACTCCCGGTCGCAGCTGGCTCAACGGGTCGATGGAATTGGAAATGGGATAACGATACACCAAGCGAGACCTCCTATGGAGACTGGTACACGGGCCATGAGTTGGGGCATACCTTCGGACTCTCCCATGTCGATGCGCGCCTGCCACTCCGCGATGAAAAAAATACGAGTTGCGATGACCCTTCTGAACCTCACGACCCGTACCCGTTCAAATTCGGGCAACTTTCCCCTTTCATTGATCCGACTCTATCCGATGATTCTGGTGATTTCGTTGGATTTGATACTGGTGCGCAGGCGATTGCTGCGCAGGTGGGAGACCCGTACCAAGGAGTGGCCATGCAAGTGTTGCCCGGAGAGACCTACCATGACGTGATGACCTATTGCCGGTACAAATGGCTCAGCCCTCGGACATATCAGGTTATCCAAGATCGACTCAATTTTGAGAAAAAGTCGGTTGATGATATCTATGCCTTTAAGAAATGGCTCCGAGACATTATCGAAGGCATCTCCCCTCACGGCGGACGATTGGACAGCAGTGAAGGAAGCAGCAGGCCTTCGAAGAAGGATCCGGTAGGCCCGCAAGCGATCATCGGCTCTGCCGATGCCCAAACAATTAAACTGGGACACACAGAACCGCCCGCAGTGGTGCGAGGCAGCGATACTCCATCACCTATGCGTCAGGGACGGGATCTAAGACCTGAGCCATTGGCCCCAGCCATGGCTCAGGCGCAATCAGCGATGTCCGCACCGGCAAGATCAATTTCTCGAGCTGAGCCGGCCACGTTGTCCCCTGCTTCAATCCGATATGGTCTTGTGATTGTAGACAAGAACGCGGCTCCCATCCCCGTGACACCGCCATTCGACGTGAGAACAGGAAACCTGGTCCAAATCATCGCGTCAGTCAACTTAACCCAATCCAGCGGGGACTTCGCATATGTCACGCGCGTGTCCGAAGCCGTCATTCCGCGGTCATCAGAAAAGACTGATGCATCTATTCGCATGCTCGATGCCGCATGCAAAGCCCTCAGCGATGACCATCCAGTGCCGGTCGGTTGGATACAACACGAAACGCCCGCAAAGGAGAAAACGGGATTGATCGACGCCGTGGTAGAGTTGCATCCAAAAACAGCTTACCTGCAACTGGTCTGGACAGGAAAACCCGTCTCGACCCGCGCCGTGAGCGCCAATGCGCCGAAGTTCACATCGATCACGCTCCCGAAAGAGCCGTTTCACAAGGATGCCGTGGTGACATGGGTAGCCTCGGACAGTGACGACCAGGCCCCCGAGCTTCCAGGATGTGTCGATCCCCCTGCCAAACAAGTGCCCTTGAGCTATAGCGTCTTACTCACACGCGACGAAGGCCTGACCTGGGAAACGATTGCCATGGGCCTCACAAATCCCTCACTACACCTCATACCAGATCAGCTTCGCGGACTTTCGAGCCTCACGATTCGCGTATTTGCGAACGACGGGATCAACAGTGCGAGCAAAACGAGTACGACCTTAGAGCTTGTGAAGCAGTAGGCACAGATCGTGTTTGGATTCGCTCTGGCAAATGAGAGAAGACACCAAAAGCAACAGAGGATTCAGATTATACGGGTCACGAGGGAAGCTTCACAGTCGGCTTAAGAATATCTCACCAAGGGGGGCAACGCGATGAATGCTAAAAGCTCGGTTTTGCTCGTGTTCGGGTTCGCCTCGTTATCGTGCTTCTTTTCTCAGGCAGCCCAGGCTCAGACTGTGAATGTCACGATCCAGGACAATTCTGGTGCAGTCTGTGCGCTTCCTACAGCGGCTAAGACTGTCTTACTACCATCAACCCCTCCTGCTCCCTGCGCAGCCTACAGCGGCTTTTCGATTGCAGGTATCGGTGCCGGTGCCAGAGTCACTGATGGCGGCGCGAACGATGCAACCGAGGATGTGCTTCTTCTGCGCGGGACCGTGATCACGGCGACCGCGGCGAATGTAACGGGCAAGATTACCTTCTGGGCAACAGACTTTACATCCGGCCCGACAGGCCCGTCCAATTACGAGACCACGGCCAAAGGCACATTGACTCGGTCGAATGGGACAAGAGCAGCGAAGGATAGTTGGATCAAGATCAGCGGCTACTGGCAGCAGCTTAACTGGGACGAGATGGGGACTCAACAGTCCCACTATGTGTCTAGCGAACTTCCAGTGTCATACGGAACGATCAACAAAGCGACGGCGGAACTCTACAGCCCAAGCGTCACCAACCGCGGGCTCAAAGGCTATGTCGAGTTCTTCCTCAAGAACAGTGGGGACAAACTCACGTTTTCAGATGGGACAACCGATGGGGTGCGAGTGCGGTATGCGACTCCGGGCGGCGAAGGCAGTTGCCCTCCTGGCTTAACGTGCAACGAAGATCCAGAACTATGCCGTGCCGGCCCTCCGGCTTGCCCGGAAGGGTCTCAATGTCTTTCCTGCGTTAAAGAATCGGAGAGAACATGGTTTAGCAAGTGGTTGTGTAGCATGGGGATAAGATGCCCTGCTTGCATCATTCCAGACCTTGAGACCACGGGGGAAGTAAAATTTGAGAAGACCATCAAGAAATAGTAATTTTCGCCTGGCACAAGCGCATCATGCGGAGAATATGGTGAAGATTCTTCACGCTCTCCAAAGATCATGTTGTCCTTTGGTGCGGCGTATCGATCAAGCGATTTAAAGTTTCGCGAAAAAGAACTCCGTTGGTTTTTGCGTAGCACCTGGCAACCTTGTGGAATGGACGGCTTTATTTGAACAAGGGAGGGCCTGGACATGGCTCAACAGTGGCTGACATTCCCTGGCGCAATCGCGAGTCGGCTAGCTGCGATTACCATCGGAGTCCTGCTTAGTGTGACTGAAATTCTGACGCCGGTTACCAGCCAGGCGCAGATGAGATCGGCTATTGTGTCTGACGGAACTCTGCCTACACCAACCGCGGTGACTCAAGTTGGCAATGTGTATAACATCAATGGAGGGACAATCCGAGGGGGCAACCAGTTCCAGAGTTTTGACGTGTTTTCGGTCGGGACCGGTGATATCGCCAGCTTCAACGGACCCAGCGGTATTACCAACATCCTCAGCCGAGTCACCGGTCTTCAATCAGGGCTGCAACAGTCGCTCATCGATGGAACGCTGCAGACCTCGATACCTGGGGCGAATCTATTCTTAATGAATCCCGCCGGAGTCGTGTTTGGACCCAATGCCACGCTAAATGTGAGCGGTTCGGTCACCATCACCTCCGCCGACTATCTCCGGCTTGGAGAAACAGGCCGGTTCAATGCCACTCCAGGAGTTGCAGATGCGCTCTTGAGCGCCGCTCCCGTCGCAGCCTTTGGATTTATCAATCCAACTCCCGCTCCCATTACCGTGCAGGGAAGCTTTCTGAATATCCCCATTACAACAGATCCCGAAACGAGCCAACCCGTCGGCCACGCTCTTTCGCTCGTCGGTGGAGACATTACGGTCGCCGCTGATCCCTTAACTGGAACCCCCAGTTATCTTTCAGTCCCCAGCGGACAAATCGCTCTTGTTAGTGTCGCATCTCCCGGCGAAGTCCTCTCGCCATCACTTCAGAGCGGAGCGAACGTCACGATGGGAACGATCCGTCTCCAAGAATTTTCCATCCTCGATGTGTCCGGCAGCACACTCGAAGGCGATGGGCATGCAGGAACTATACGCATTAGAAGCGGGCAGCTCGTCATGGATAGCGCCATCATCCTTGCCGACACAGTAAGCGGTATCAGCGGGAACAACCTGGGGGTCAGTATCGTCACGCAGGGTGACGTCTTCCTCGCCAATACAAGCTTGATCTTGACTGAATCATTCGGAGCAGGGCGATCCGGAGACATCGAGATCAGTGCGCGGAATGTGACCATCGCAGACGGCTCGCTCGTGCAAACGATCACTACCGATGTCGGCCAGGGAGGAAACATTACCGTCAATGCATCGAATTCCGTGGCTGTAACCGGGACGGATAGCTCTGGGAATCCCAGCAACATCCAGACTCTTACCTTTGGCACAGAGAATGGTGGCTCAGTCAGCATTGTCGCTTCGTCGCTGAATGTCAGCGACAATGGATTCCTTCAGACGGCCTCGTTCGGGTCAGGGAATCCGGGGTACGTGTCCATCCTTTTAGGAAATGATCTGAATGTCACAAGCGGGGGCAGGATTTCGAGCGACGGCGGCGGAGTCACGTCCGGGAATATCACTATTACCGCTGATCAGGCATTCATTTCCGGGCAGTCAGACCAAGGTCGAAGCCGCATTGAGAATAAAAACGGGACAGAGCGGACTGGTAACATTGAATTTAATGTCCGTGATCTCATCGTGACGGATGGCGCCAGAATCAACAACGAAGGGCCAGGACAGAGCGGAAACATTACAATTGTCGCAACTGAGTCAGTCTCAGTTTCCGATCAGGCAAAGATTCGCATGGTAACGGATTCTGGTCCAGGAGGTGTCCTGGATATTTCTGCACCGACCTTTACCATGGATCAAGGGATTCTCCAGACGTTGGCTGTCAGGTCCGGAGACGCGGGAGCAATCACCCTGAATGCCGACAACGTAACGCTCAGGGGGAGCCAAATCAACAGCCAAACGGTGCAGGGCCTCGGAAGGGGCGGAGACGTGACAATCAATTCAACCAATATGGTCAAACTATTTGGACAGTTTACCGGCAGTGAAACAGACATTGCAGGTCCGGCAGGCATTTTCACGACAACAGCAGGGTTGGGAGCTGAGGCCGGTTCCGTTCTTGTGAAAGCAACGGCCGTGGAGCTTTCTGAAGGAGCCAGAATAAATAGCAGTACATTTGGCGCTGGCAATGCAGGGACTATCACAGTGCAAGGCCTCGCCAGCCCGGCTGATTCCATAACCATCAACGGCTCTGGTAGCGGCCTGTTCACCGATACACAAGGGTCTGGCGCGGGCGGCAACATCACCGCCTGGGCGAATCAGGTGCAACTCTCCAACGGCGCGACGATCTCATCGAAGACCAGCGGCTCGGGGAACGCTGGTAACATTCTGGTCAAGGCCAACGATGTTGCGATGAGTGGCGGCGCGACCATCACGGCCGCCTCGACCGGCGCCGGCAACGCCGGAACCGTAACGATTCAAGGCACGAACAGCCCGGCCAATTCCATCGTCATCGCGGGCGTTGGCACCGGCCTCTTCACCGACACGCAGGCCACCGGCGCGGGAGGCAACATCGATCTCAACGCACGCACGATCACCCTCCAGAACGGCGGGACAGTCTCGGCCAACAGCTCCGGTACCAACACTAACGCCACAGGCGGCTCGATTACGATGAACGCAACGGATCAAGTCACGATGACCGGCGGCAGCGCGATCACGGCCACCAGCACCGGCCCCGGGAACGCGGGCAATATCTCGATCAATGCGGGCCAGCAATTCGACATGCGCGACAGTTCCATCAACACCGAATCCTCCCAGGCCAGCGGCGGGAATATCGATGTACAGGCGATTGCTCAGGTACGACTCGTGAACAGTACCATCAGCACCTCCGTCCTTGGCGGCAGCGGCAGCGGCGGAAATATTACGATCGATCCGAACGTGGTGGTGCTGCAGAACAGTCAGATTATCGCGCAAGCGATCCAAGGCGCCGGGGGGAATATTACAATCTTCACTCCCCTCTTCCTGGCCGACTCAACCAGCCTGGTGAGCGCCTCGTCGCAATTCGGACTGAACGGAACGGTGACGATCCAAAGTCCCACGTCTAATTTGAGCGGTAGCCTAGGGGTCTTGTCTTCGAAGACAGGCCAAGCCCAGGGCCTCGTGACGCAGCGCTGCGCGGCCTTGGCCAACGGACAGGCCAGCAGTTTCGTCGTCGCAGGGCGCGAGCAGTTGCCGGCCGACCCTGGGGGCTGGCTGACGAGTCCGCTGGCATTCGCCGGACTCGAGCCTGACCGGTTCTACAATGATGCCGTGGCCTCCGCACCAATGGCATTGACCATCCAGGATACTGAGATGGTCTCGCTCCGCCGAATCACTCCGCCCGGCTTCTTGCTTGCACACTTTGCCGAGAGCGAGGCAACCGGGTGCCGCTCATAGACCCGCACATCGCTCGATGCGTGACCGGGCTGGTATCCCGTCGAGCGGCGGGGTGGCTCATATGCGTTGGAGGCGCCATGCTAACGCTGCTGGTAGCAGCTTCATCGTATGCGCAACAGGCGCTCCCTCCGATCTTCGATCCGACTGGCCGATCAGGCGAGCCGCCTGCGCCGCTGAAGAAAGAGTTTACACCACCCCCCTCCGGCCCCCAGCCGGCCCTCCCGATCGTGCCAAGCCCTCCAGCGCGAGATGGAAAAAGTCCGCTGGGCCAGATCAGGGTCTTTGTCAGCTATATTCATGTGATCGGCAATACGGTCTTCACCGATGAGGAGCTGGCCGAAGTCACCGCTCCCTACAAGAACCGGGTGCTGACGACAGAGGATCTCGAACGCCTCCGTCTCGCATTGACCCTCCTCTATGTGAATCGAGGCTACATCACCTCCGGCGCAATCATCCCCGATCAAGATGTCACGTTCGGCGTGATCACCGTCCAGCTCATCGAAGGCACCTTGTCCCGGATCGACATCGAAGGCCACGATTGGTTCCGCGCCGGGTATCTCCGCGACCGCGTCGAGCGAGGCGCACAGACGCCGCTCCGGCTTGAGCCATTACAAGAACGGTTGCAGTTGCTGCAGCAGGATCCCCGCATCGAACAGATCAATGCCGAACTCCGTCCAGGCGATAAACGCGGCGACAGCCTCTTGCACGTGAAAGTGAAAGAGGCCAGTCCCTGGAAGGCCTGGCTGGACTTCAATAACTACCAAACTCCCGTGGTCGGCGCTGAGCGCGGCCTTGCGACGATTGCCCACCAGAACGTCACCGGCAACGGCGATGTCTTCAGCTTCACCTACGGCAAGTCGCGAGGGGTGAATCCTATCATCGATACCTCCTATGCGCTCCCGTTGAACCGATACGACACCACCTTCATCGCCTCCTACCGGCGAAACGATTTCCTCGTCGTGGACAATGCCTTTCGCTTTCTCGACTTGAATGCGGAAGCGGAAATCATCGGCCTGACCATCCGTCAACCGATCTATCGGACCGTCTCCGACGAATTCGCGATCGCAATCACCGGCGAACACCTCTACAACAAGATCACCTCGATCTTCGACGATATCCCAGATCAGCCGCTGCTCTTCATCCCCGGCTCCTCGAACACAGGGGTGAACACGGTGAGTGCGCTTCGCTTCACGCAGGAATATACGCATCGCACGTCGACCTCGGTGATTGCCGCCCGCTCTCGTTTCAGCCTGGGCATCGACGTCCTCGGCGCCACGATCAACGGTGGCCCCACACCCGACGGCCAATTCTTCTCATGGTTGGGACAGGTCCAGGCGGTCCGGCGATTGGACGATTGGTGGGGCATGCAGCTCCTGGGACAGATGAGCCTCCAACTCGCGAACGATCGGCTCTTTCCGCTTGAGCAGGTTCCTGTCGGGGGGCGATTCAGCGTGCGCGGGTATCGTGAGAACACCCTGATCCGCGACAACGCCTTTCTTGCCTCGGTCGAATCGCGATTTCCCCTGATGCATTACGGCACAGGAGAACCGCTCTTGCAGTTCGCGCAATTCGTGGATCTCGGACGGGCCTGGAATGCCAAAGGCACGACGCCGGATCCTCAAACATTGGCGAGCGTGGGGCTCGGCCTGCGGTGGAACATCCTGCCGCGCGATCGCGCGCGCTTTGAACTCTACTGGGGTGTGCCGCTGAATCATGTTCCTCACCCGCCGGGGAACTTGCAAGACCACGGCATTCATCTGCAATTCGTCGTGCAGGTTCTGTAACCATGAGGCTCGCCATGCCAGGCCCTGCGCACCGGTCCCTCTCCCCGACAAGGCTCCGCGTCTGTCTGTTGCTCTGCCTGGCTCTCCTGATCCCTACGATCACGACTCCGGCCTCCGCGCCGATCTCGCCTGCCGATGAGGCCATGACACAAGGCACGCAGGCCTTTCAGCGTGGCGCCTATGAAGACGCGCTACGCCAATGGAAAGAGGCTGCGCGGCAGTACGAACGTCAGGGCCAGGCCCATCAACAGAGCCAGGCCTTCGTGGCAGCATCTCGGGCGGCAGAATCCCTCGGCCAGACCAGGCAAGCCCTCCAACTCCTCGAACTCGCCTCGACCCTTGCGCAGAAGGAACCGGATATCTCCTGGCGCGCGACGGTGTTGGCGCAATTGGGACATAGTTATTTGACCGCACGGCAGCTGGATGCCGCCTCGACACATTTGATCCAGGCCCATGCCCTCACCAGAGACCTGTCAGCGCCGGCGCTAAAGGCGTCTCTCCTGAACGATCTCGGCATCCTCCATGCCCTTCAGCATCGTCCTGAGGAGGCCCTCGCCGCCTTTACGGAGACTACCAAGCTGGCCAAGCAGGCAGGGCTGCCCCTCGTCTCACTGCATGCCAGGCTGAATGCGGCACGCACACAACTCCAGCTCGAACAACCAACGAACAGCCGTCTGCAGATCGATCAAGCCCTTGAACAGGTCGATGCCTTGCCGCCTTCCCGCGACAAGGCCATCGCGTTCATGAATATCGGTCTTCTGTATCGTCGCCTGCTCCCTTCCCTCCCAGAGATCCGCACCCCGCTCCTCCTCCGGGCGGCAGGGGCGCTGCAGGAAGCGGCAAGTTTGGCCGAACAGCTGGGCGATGCGCGGATCCTGTCGTTTGCCCTCGGGCACCTCGGCCATCTGTATGAGTTGGAACAGCGGTTGGACGAAGCCCTCTCATTCACGAGGCGCGCAATCTTTTCCGCCCAATCGGTCGATGCACCGGAGTCGTTGTATCGCTGGCAATGGCAACTGGGGCGGCAGCTGGCTACCACGGGACAACTCGACGAGGCGATCGCCGCCTATCGGCAGGCCACCGACACCTTGCACCCGATTCGCCAAGCCGTCGCCGGAGCTGCGGCAGATGCCTCCTGGTCGGATGAAAATCCGATACGGCCATTGTTTTTTGAGCTGGCAGATCTGCTGCTCCAGCGGGCCTCGCTGACCGAAGCCCAGCCTGCTGCTACAGAGGATCTCTTAGCGGCCCGCGATGCGATCGAGGCCCACAAGGCCGCCGAGTTGCGAGACTACTTCAAGGACGAATGCGTCGATGCGCTGCAGGCCAAACTCACAAAGTTCGACCGCCTGGCGGCGAACACGGCCGTCATCTATCCCATTCTGTTCCCGACCAGACTGGAACTGCTGGTGAGCCTGCCCACAGGCCTCACCAGATTTGCCGTGCCGGTCGGGGCGGACATGCTCACGAAAGAGATCCGCCTCTTCCGCCGCACCGTCGAAAAACGCACGACGCGGGAATATCTTGCGCATGCCCAACAGCTCTACGACTGGCTGATTCGCCCGCTTGAGCCGGCATTGGCCCAACAACACATCGCCACCCTGGTCTTTGTCCCGGATAGCGCGCTCCGGACAATTCCCATGGCCGCCCTGCACGACGGCACCACATTTCTCATCAACAAATTTGCGGTGGCCATGACGCCGGGACTCAACCTGACCGACCCCCGCCCGATCGATCGCGAGCGGGTGAAGCTGCTTTCGAGCGGTCTCACGGCGTCGGTGCAGGGATTTCCTGCCTTGCCCTACGTCGCGGGAGAAATGAGCACGATTCATGACCTCTACCGTGGCGACCAATTACTCAATCGTGACTTCCTCACCAGCAGACTGGAACACGAATTGCGAGATGGGCAGTATGGGATTCTTCATATCGCCACCCATGGACAGTTCTCCACCGATGCGAATCAGTCCTTCCTGCTCACCTTCGATGGGAAACTGACCATAAACCAACTGGATCGGCTCATCGGTCTATTCAGGTTTCGTCGAGAGCCGTTCGAACTGTTGACCCTCAGCGCCTGTCAAACGGGGATAGGAGACGATCGTGCGGCCTTGGGTCTCGCAGGTGTCGCGATCAAGGCCGGCGCCCGCAGCGCGTTGGCGACGCTGTGGTTCATCAACGATGAGGCTTCGTCCGAGCTGGTCACTGAGTTTTACAAGCAATTGCGCAACCCCACCCTGTCAAAGGCACAAGCATTGCAACTCGCACAGCAAAGGCTCTTGGCAGATCGGGTCTATGAGCACCCGGCCTACTGGTCGGCGTTCCTCTTGCTCAATAACTGGCTGTGATTCACATGAGAGACATGGTAGAGTTCCGCCGAAGGCAGAGAGCTGTATGTTAGATGGGGGTCTCGTATGAGAACATCCGCTATCATAAGCAATGTGCTGGCCATCGTCCTCAGTTCGATCGCGTCAAGTGCAAGCGGAGGTGCCTGGCCTTTCGCCGACTCACTCCTCACCGCTCAAGCCGCCACAACCGATGAACCGCCGTTGCCGATCTATACCCCTCCGAGCGAGACCATGCCTCGAGCGCGAGTCGGCGGGAGCTTGCGAGGGACGGACGGGAAGGATCCTGAGATCGTGGCCCTCGTGCCCGACCATGTCGGCTTGACGGTGAAACAATCCCCTTCCTTAAACTGGTTCCTTTCGAAGCCGACAACCCTGCCCATACGATTCACGCTCATCGACGCCAGATCGGTCAAACCATTGTATGAAGGCCCGATTCCCACACCGGGTCAGGCGGGGGTCCAATCACTGAATCTCAAGGATCTCGGATTGGTGCTCGAACCGGACGTGCAATATCGCTGGTATATCTCCGTCATTCGCAATTCGAACTCCCCGTCGCAGGATATCGTCGCCGGCGGGATCATCGAGCGCTGTGAATTCAGCGCCTGCCTGGTGGAAACGGCCGTCGACCTCACCTGTGACCGGCAAAGCGTCCTGCGGAATGCCGTGCGAGGCTTCTGGTACGACGCCATGTCCTGCCTCTGTGAGATGATCGACGCAAGTCCCTCAGACCAGATCCTCCGGAGGCAACGTGCCGCGCTACTCAAACAGATCGGTCTCCATGAGGTGGCAGACTGGGATCTTCGTTCAGCTCAAGCCCCCATCCGCTAGCCCCATCCTCATCACCCCGATATTTGGTTTCTCTCGTAGGTGTGGTTGAACCAGATCGACCACTATCCGTCTCTTCGATCCGGTCAATCCAATTGGATTCAGCACAGAATCCTTTTCGATTCAGTCAAACCATTCATTCCTTCTCCAACAACCGCACAAGATCCATTTCTCGGGTAAAACCATCAACAGTGATAGGAAATCTGCTCCACCCGTTCAGGCACATAGCTTGCTGGATAGGCATTGAACCAACGGCAATTCCAGCAATGAAGGGAGGCGCAACGATGACACCGGAGATCATTGTGTGGGCGCTCCTTGCCGGATTGGTCAGCCTCATCTGGGTCATCGCAGTGGGTATCCTTCGCGCCGACCATCACTCCCAGGACAACCAACAAACAGATGCTCAACCGGAGCATCGCAATGGAATGACGCTGCATGAACAGACCTCCCAACAACCAAAAGCCGCAGCCTAATGCAGGAACCCCTCATGCTGACTCTCCCTCTAATGGCATGAAACCAGCTCGACTATCCGTCACTCCTTCTCCTCTCAATGGAATCCACCAATCGCTCAGACCCACTCCCCATTCGGAGAAGCAGCGAGTCACCATCTCCATTCCCACCCCCCTCATTGAGCGTCTCAGAAATGCGGTGTATTGGACAGGACATAGCCCTCTTGTGGCCCTCGTGGCTCAGGCCATCGAAGACATTGTGGCCCAGATGGAGGAAGTGAATGGAGGAGCCTTTCCCCAACGTGTTGCCCCTCTGAAAGTAGGACGGCGACAAGGACAACGCTCCCCTCTCCGCCACGCCACGGACCACAGGTCCACATCGGCATTCCCTGACAGGTCGGAGTGATGAATCGAACCGGCTTGAGGACGCGATGAAGATAGACGAGCATGTCGAGAGCTCGAACCGAGGCACAACCACCACACTCACGCAGGATGCGCAATGGTTGAAGCATTGGGACCTGGACGACAGGCATGGAGGGCAGTTATCGCGATCGTATTTTGTTTATACTGGACAGAACGCGCAACCGCGCGATGACTCCGACCACTCGAACCGCTATGGTCACTGAGGCCTCAATGGTCACTGGAGCAAGTCACCATTCCGTGCTCGTCGTGGAAGATAACCAGGATCTCGTGATCGGGCTGCGGGATCTCTTGCTCCACGATGGCTACGACGTCACCGTCGCCGGCACCGTCGCCGGTGCCATTGAACTCGTTCGCACCCATCGTTTCAATGCCATCCTCCTGGACTTAGGCCTGCCGGACGGCGATGGGATCGAGGTCCTCAAAGAAACGCAACGACTGGACCCCTCTCTCCCTGTCGTGATCGTGACCGCCCATATCTCGCCGGACCGCACCGTGGGATCCCTGACAGAGGGGGCGTTCGCCTATCTGACAAAGCCCTATCATCGAGAAGAGCTCAGACAAACATTGCAGCGTGCGATCGGAGTCAAGGAACTCCGCGTACAGGCCGAGCTGGCGGCACATCTGCTCCACGAAAGCGAATCCCGTTTCCGTTCGCTGGTCGAGTCGGCCACCGATGCGATCGTGGTCGCCGATAGTTGCGGACATATCCTCTCCTGGAATCGTTCTGCGGCGGCGCTCTTCGGCTATTCCAGCAACGACGCGATCGGCAAACCCCTGACCCTCCTCATGCCGGAACGGTACCGTTCCGCTCACGAACAGGGTCTCGCTCGCATGGAATCCACGGGAACGAGCCGCGTAATCGGGTCCGTCGTGGAATTGCACGGACTGAGGAAGAATGGCGCCGAATTCCCCATCGAGCTCTCCCTGGCGACCTGGAACACGACGGCCGGAAAATTCTACAGTGGCATCATTCGGGATATTTCTTCGCGAAAGACGACCGAGGACGCACTGCGCCGGAGCGATCAAATTCTACGAGAAGTGGCGAACAACACCACCGCCGTGATCTACGTCAAATACTCGGACGGCCGGTATCTCATGGTCAATCGCCGGTTTGAGAAGATCTTCAACCTGACCACCGAGCAGATCGTCGGCCATACCGATCACGAGATCTTCCCCTCACACATTGCGGACAAGTTTCGCACCAACGATCTCGTCGTGCTGGAGCAGAGACGCACGGTCGAGTATGAAGAAGAGGCGCCACATTCGGATGGAGCGCACACCTATCTCTCCATCAAATTCCCGCTGTGCGATCACAACGGCACAGTCTACGCGGTCTGCGGTATCTCGACCGACATTACCGAGCGCAAACAGATCGAAACCGCCCTCCGCACCCGTGAAGAGCAACTCCGCCTGGCCCTGATCTCGACAGAAGTGGGCGGCTGGTCCTGGGACTGCCACACCGGACGAATCTATTGGTCGAAACAAGTCGACGACATGCTTGGCATCTCAGAGGTCTTACGACCGCATAGCCAGGAGGAGTGGTTTGCGCTGATGTACCAGGATGATCGGCAGACAGCCGCCCACGCGATGCGTCGCGCCATGGAACAGCCCGGCATAGAGGCGCTGTTTGAGCATCGAATCATGCGAAAGGACGGCAGCCTCCGGTGGTTCGTCTGGACCGGTCAAATCATTCGAGACCGTAAGGGGAACGCCGTGCATATGTTAGGGATGGTCCGTACCAGGATGCCCGAGCAGGATCATGAAAATATCCGCTGAAAGAAATCTCAACACATGGCGCTTCTCAGCCACCTGGGCAGTAGCGAGACTCGTCTTATTACTCAGCCTCTCTGCCCTGTTCATATCCGAATCCATCGCCGCAGACATCGCCATTCTGCAGTCATCCGACATCGCCGCCTACCGAGAAGCCGTGACCGCCTTGAAGGCCACGGGCCCGATTGGTGCGATCTATACCGAATACGATGTGCAGGGCGACCTGGAGCTTGGGAAAAAACTTGCGCGCAAACTGCGGGCCTCCAACGCCTCACTAGTCGTCGCCGTGGGACTCAAGGCCGCAGTAGCGGCCAAGCTGGAAATTCCGGATATCCCGATTGTCTATATGATGATCCTCAACCCGTTAGGGCATCAACTCACCGCCGCAAACATGACTGGCACACTCCTCGAGATTCCCGCCGATCGCCAGCTGAAGATCATACGAACTTTTCTGCCGACCCTTCGCAAGCTGGGGACGCTGTACAATCCCGCCAAATCCTCCTTACAGGTGAAGGAGGCCATGAGGCAAGCCACCCTCTTAGACTTTCAGTTGAAGGGGTTTCCCGTGGAGAGTGAAAAGGACGTCCCCCAGCAATTGCGTACCTTGCTTGGGGATATCGATGCCCTCTGGCTCATGCCGGATTCCACGGTGCTCACGAACGAGTCCGTCCGATTCATCCTTGAATCCTCGCTCGCGAATCAGACGCCCGTCATCGGATTCTCGCCGGAGTTCACACGTCTGGGAGCACTACTTAGCCTATCCGTCAACTATGGGGATGTCGGCCGGGAGACGAGCCTGCTCGTGAAGCGCATTCTCAACGGAGAACGGTTGCTGCCGCTGCACCCCGTGCCGATCGAACGAGTCAAGATCACCGTCAATCTCAAGACCGCACGATTCCTGGGCATCACGTTTTCGAAGGAGCTGACGAGTCTCATCGATGAAACGTATTAATGGGGGCTGGAAATTGAATCCTTCTCGCCTACCTGAGGAACCCATGGATCCCGAGCTAATGCCCGTGGGCCGATTCCTCGGCCTGCGCACAAAGTTCGTTCTATTTTTCAGCCTCATTCTTATCATGGCCTGCTCCACCCTGAGCTGGTACTACGTCGAAGAACGGCGCGAGGCGATGACCGGCAACCTTCAGCAGTTGGGCACGATCCTCCTGACGAACGTGGTGCGCAACGAACATTTCCGCTATGCGGGCCTCGTCGCGGAAGATCGCGCCACACTCCAACAATTCATCGATGGCCTCATGGCGGTCCAGGATGTGGTGTATGTGGTCATCACCGGCCAGGACGGCACGGTGCTCGCCCAGAACACGAAGGGAGCACGCCACTCTTCCGGCAGTCTGGTGCGCTCCATCGATCGTCCGTTGTACCCGACCCCTCAGATTGCAAAAGACCTCTTCCGCCCGTCACGCACCAGTCCCCAGATGACGCGACTCGCCATCTCAAACGCACTCGGCAACCGGTTTGCCTGGGAAGAAGTCGTCTACGATTTGGCTCTGCCGGTGCTGCGCTCGGTAAGAAGCGTCAGCCCGCTGCAGCCCTTGTCTCTCCATCTGGATGAAACACTTTCGCTCGCATCCCCGATCGAGCCGGCCCTCGTGTCCGGAGTCGTGCAAATAGGATTGACCGATGCGCACCTGAAACACGAGCTCGCGACGATGATCAGAAACATTTTTCTCCTCACGGCCCTCATCATCGCCGCAGGCATGTTGGGCGCCCACCTCCTCACCCTCCGCATCACGAAACCGTTGAGGCAACTGGCCGACGTGGCGAGACAAGTCGCTGAGGGCCAGTCGCCCATGCCTCTCGCCCCCTCCACGCGCGACGAAGTCGGACAGCTGACAAGTATGTTTAACCTCATGACCCGTTCGTTAGAGGAACGAAGGCTCTCCATCACCGGGAACCTCGCCACCATCAAACACCAGGTCGGCCAATTGACCACGTTGCATGAAGCGAGTGCGGCCATCGCGAGGACGCTGGACCTGAACCTGCTCCTCAACACCGTCCTGCAGCTCCTGATCGAGAACCTGGGTTTTACACGCATGCTCTTGATGCTGCGCAATCCCGAACGAAACACGGCTTATGTGGCCCAGGTCGCGGGAGTCCCGCCGGACATCGCGGAGGCAGCCCGTGAACTCGACCTGCCGATCCAGAGCGACGGCAGCCTCCAAGCCGACCTGCTGGTTGACGGCACACCCCTGCTCATCCTAAATCTGAATGACGTAACGGACCGCATGCACATGCCGATACTGGAATTGGCTCGCCGCATCGGAGTGAATTCGTTCGTGGCCGTACCGCTCCAGAGCCACAATCAGATACTCGGATATCTGGCCGCCGACCGGGGCGCACAGCCCTGCACGGACGAGGATCTCCATATGCTGCTGACGATTGCCCGCCATGTGGCCGCAGCCATCGACAACGCCAGAGCCTATTCCCATCTCGAAGAGCTCACGCAGCATCTCGAAGAACGCATCACGGATCGCACGTGTGAGTTGTCGAAAGCCAACGAACGGCTCCAGGAACAGGATCGGCGGCGATCGTTGTTTCTTTCCGTTGCGTCGCACGAATTACGCACCCCCATGACCGTGATCAGAAGCTTTGCGGACAATATGCGCGACGGGATCGCGGGGCCGGTGAGCGACCAGCAAGTCACCTACCTCACACGCATCGAGCACAACCTGAATCGGCTCACCAGAATCATCAATCAACTCCTCGATTGGTCGCGCCTTGAGTCGCAAAAGGAAGTCCTCTGTCTCAAACCGGTCTGCATTGAAACCACGGCCCTCCTGGTGGCCGATAGTTTGCGCACCGTGGCGGCTGAAAAAACGATCGCCCTCGACATCGTCCATTCGGATGGACTTCCAGCAGTCTTGGGCGACCCCGATAAACTGGAACAGATTCTCTGGAACCTGATCGGCAACGCGATCAAGTTTACCCCGCCCGGCGGCCGCATTACCGTCGACTTCCGAGCGATCCCCGAAGGTTTCATCCAAACCTGCGTCGCCGACAACGGCTGCGGGATCGACCAGGCTCATCTCGAAAAACTCTTTCAGGAATTCTCGAAAGTGCCGTCGGCGCTCCCCGCCGTTCAGGGCGCGCAGCTCGGCCTCTTCATTACGAAAAGCCTGGTGGCGATGCATCGCGGACGTATTTGGGTCGAAAGCACACTTGGAGCCGGCACGCGCTTGTATTTCACGATGCCGATTGCGTCTTCACCAGAAGAAACCCGTGCTAAGAGCGGCGGATAAAAGAGAGGAGTATATTTTCTCGTGCCTAAGGTCTACACTTTCACTCGACATCCACTATCGCGGCAGACACCATGCGCGCCAAAATCCTAATCGTCGACGACGATCGCGATATTCTTCTCGGACTCGAGAATCGTATCACCTGGATGGGGCACGAGCCTGTCACAGCCGACAACGGCACGGACGCGTTGCGGCTGATCGAGCAGGGAGAATTCGATCTTGTCCTCCTGGATCTGGAGCTGCCGTTCCTCTCGGGTCTGGACATCCTAGAGCGGGTAAGAGCCAATACGCACAACGAGCAACGGACCGAACGGGCCATCAGCACCACCTACACCACACCGCTCATCGTCATCCTGACCGCCTTCGGCACCATCGAGCGTGCCGTGCATGCCATGCAACTCGGCGCATTCGACTTCCTGGCAAAACCGTTCAGCGCCGACCATTTGACGGTTGTCGTGCAAAAAGCCCTCACCACCGTGGCACTGCAACGTCAAGTCGATGTGCTTCGTCAAGAAGTCGACGATCGTTATGAGCATCTCGTCGGGGCCAACGCCAAGATGGCCGTCCAACTCAGGATCGCCAAACAAGCGTCCACGTCCGACGTGACCGTCCTCCTGCTCGGAGAAACCGGAACGGGAAAGGAAGTCGTCGCCCGCGCCATTCATCGATGGAGCCCGCGCCGTTCCAAACCATTTGTGGCGGTCAATTGTGCGTCCCTGCCGGAACAACTCCTCGAGAACGAACTATTCGGACACGAAAAGGGGTCCTTCACCGGGGCGGTCAAACGAGAACCGGGAAAAATCGAAGTCGCAGAAGGCGGGACGGTGTTTCTCGATGAAATCGGAGATATGCCGCTGCTCTTGCAAAGCCGCCTCCTGCGGGTCCTCCAGGATCAAACGTTCTATCGTGTGGGTGGAACGCAGCCGGTTCACACCAATGTGCGGTTCATCGCGGCCACGAATAACGATATTCGTCGCGCGATCCAACAAGGCACATTCCGTGAAGATCTCTACTATCGACTAGCCGTGATCTCCGTCACCCTCACGCCCCTGCGTGAACGACTGGACGATATCCCGGCACTCGCCCAGCATTTTCTCAATCGCGGGGTCAGAATGGGGATGCACCGCCCCTGTACCCTCAGTGACCAATCCCTACAGGCATTGCAACAGTATCAATGGCCCGGCAATGTCCGCGAGTTGGAGAATGTGCTGACACGCGCCCTCATCTTATGCCCCGAGGATATCCTGATGCCCGCATGCCTGCATCTATCAGATGCGCCGTTCCCCTCGGCAACCGATGCCGAAACAGGCACACCGCTCCGCCTCTATCATGAAAGCGTGGAAGCCTATAGTCGGAAAATCATCGAAGCCGCGCTACGCAGGAATGGGTGGAACCAAACCAGAGCCGCCGAAGAGCTTGGCCTTCAACGAACCTACCTGACAAAACTGCTCCGGCAGAAAGACATACCAGGCAGAGCCCCTACGGGACCAGCCTCATCATCCGTGGACGATACACCGAGACAGGATTCTCGATACCCGTGACGCGTCTCTCGTAAAGCGTGACGCGCAATCCGAAGACGACAAGTCCGAAGACTTCAGCCTCAGTCCGCCACCGTCAATCGTGAGCCGGCCTTACTTGTCCGAGTGGTAGCGCATGCGGGTGCCGTGGAGGAGAGAGAGTTCGATCTCACTGGCGGTCAGTTCTGGCGGAAAGTAGACGCCTGAAATCTTTGCGGCGTTGATGCTGGCGCCATCAAGCCTGGCATTTCGAAAATCGATGCTGCGCAGGTCCGACTGACGGAAGTAACAGTCGGTGAAATCCAACCCATCGGTATCCAACCCTCGGAGATCCAGATCTCGCAGATCGCACCCCCGCAGATCGACCTTCTCTCCCGAGGCTTTTTTGGCATTGAATTCAGTGATGCAGCCTTCGCGAAGCAGGAGATACATCGGGTCATTGGGACTGCGCAGTTTAGTACGGGCTGGATTATTCGCGTCCATGAGTCTCCGATCGTAATCGCTCTATGAGTCGTATCGGAACATTCCCGACCGACTTGAGTGGGGTGCGGCCGCCTGGAACGTGAGTGAGACATCACTTCGGTTCATCCATAACTCCAAGAGCTGCAGCTCCGGGAGGGCATGATGCTCAAACAGTTCGGCCAACAAGACCACCATCATCCATCACGCGCTAAGGGGTAGCTGGGATGATCCAACTGCGCGCGTCCAACGAGGGCCTTCCCAGGCCGCGCGTTGCGCGAGCACGGGGATCGTCCCAGCTACCCCGCCATTTTTCAGCATCATCCCAGGCGAACCGCGAACGTGACCTCATTACCCTTCTCGTTATAACGAAGGTCGGGGAAGAACGACTGCGTGAGGAAGATGCCGCGCCCGCTGGCATCCCCTGTCGGACAGGCATCAAGACGAAGGTTCCCACGCGACTTCCAATTGAATCCCTTTCCATCATCGGCAATCTGGTACGTCAACGTCTGTTCCCGCTTGTCGTAGATCGCACGGATCGTGACCCGCCGGTCTCGGAAACGGACGTCCTGCCGGCGTTGCTGAATCAACGCGTCATATTGGTCTTTCGCCATCGCCTCAATCTTGTCGCGATACCGAAGTTCGAGGCAGCCATGTTCGACCGCATTCATCACGAGCTCTTGCAATGCGGCTCGAAGATGGAGTTGCCGTGCCTCCATCAGCCCCATCGCCGTCCCTTGAATGAGCCAGGTGACCGTACTCTCGACGTAATTCGTGTCGGGACCCATGACCAGCACATACTCCAGCCGTTCGACGCCCGGCGCATCGTCCACAGAGGCAGGCAGCGAATGAATCGCCCGCTGCAAGACCTGCGCAAAGGCCTCCTCATGAATCGGTTGCTGCATATAATCCAGGGCGCCGGCGCGCAACCCCTCCATCGTCGAGTCATCATGACCTGCGTCGGTGAGAAGCACGACGGGGCAGGTCGGACGGCGCTCACGAATCTGCTTCACCAGCGTCATCCCCTCCTGATCCGGCAGAAAAAGGTCCATAATCACGATATCGGGCTGCGTCATGTCGAACGTCGTCAAGCCAAGTGCCGGGGTCGTCGCAGCGATCACCGAATGACCCTTCGCCCGCGCATGCTCCAGAATCACCGTCTGGGTATCGGGGTTGTCTGCCACAACAAGTAACGTACGCGACGGTGTGGCGGTCATGATGGGCATCCTCCGGCGATCAAATCCCGAAGCGCAGCATGCACCTCGGCCAAGCGTATGTCGACATCCGTGCAGACCGCCGAGGCCTCAGCAAACGCCCCTTGCCGGCCTAACTCTTCCAACCGCCTGGCGCTCTCGTACAGACGCGGCGCGCATATCTCCAGCACCGATCCCTTCAGTTTATGCGACGCGGCCACCAGTCCGGCTTGGTCCTGCCGCCCCAACGCCGCACGAGCGGCCGAGGCCTCCTTCGTGCTTTCCTGCACAAAAAGTCCGGCTAAGAAGATGAGCAATTCCTGGTCTCCATCCACCCGGTTCAAGGCCTCGGATAGATTGAACACTGCATTCGTATCCATTGGGCTTTCCATCTCAATCAAATACTGAGTTCCACCCCGACGACCGCCGCGTCATCGATGAAATCGCACTGCTCTTGCCACCGTCTCGCTTCGGTGAAGCAATGGGCAATCGTGGTCCCGAGCGGCGCATGCGCCTGCGTCTCAATCGCTTGCTGAAACCGCCAGCGCCCCCAGGGCTCCCCGGATGGGGACGGCGCTTCGTAAATACCGTCGCTCAGCAAGAAGAGCCGATCCGCCTGCTCCAACGTAATCCTATCCCCCGCAAAACCCGCGGATGGGTCGAATCCGAGTGGAGAGGAGGGACGCGTCAGCCATCTCGAAGAATGTGCTGCCCCACTGAGGAGTGCGCCATGATGCCCCGCCGACGCATAGGACAGGCTGCGGGTGGGCACATGGAGCTGCCCGACCCATAACGTGAAGTATTCCCCCTCGGCGCTCAAGGGAAACCGCCGGTTGGCTTCGGACAATACTGTGACCGGATCGTACGAACCCAGTAATTGCAGGATGTTATCCACTCGCAGAAACGTCATCAACGACGCCGAACGCAGGGCGGCAGCCACTCCATGTCCCGAGGCATCGAGAATATAGAGGCCCAGGCTCTCCGTATCGATGGGCTCCACACTGAACAAATCGCCGCCCAAGGTCAGCGCCGGCTGATACTCCCACGCGAGAGAGATGCCGGGTGCGGGGCTCCCGGGAGGAGGCAGCAACGACTGGACGAAGGCGGCGGCCGACTGCAGATCCGCTTCCATCTCCGTCTGCTTCGTTTGGAGCAGGGACATGGACAACTCCAGCTGAGTGCCAGTCATTTCCAGCTCGCGCACCAATCGGCTGGTGCGCAGACCGGCCAGCACCCGTGCGCTGGTTTCCTGCTTACTCGCAGATTTACTCAGAAAATCGTCGGCGCCTCGCGCCAGCCCTTCGGCAATCTGCGCCGGCTGATCGTGGGCAGTCATCAGCAAGATATGGCTGGATTTCAGCAGAGGATCGCGGCGTACCGTTTCGCAAAACGTGGGGCCGTCCATCTCCGGCATCATCCAATCGACGATGATCAGATCGGGACGTTCGCGCCCAGCCACGTCAAGCGCCTCTCGTCCGTTTCCTGCCTCCAACACCCGATGCCCCAACCGCTTGAGCCGCGCCGCCATGCTCGCCCGCGTCACCGGTTCATCTTCCACCAGCAGAATGGTCGCGGCGATGGTACAGGGAAGAGCCGACGAACTGAAGGATCGAACCGTCTGTTGGGTTGAGTCGTCATTCATGATCCTGCACCTTCGTGATCGGAGTGGTTACGCCGCGCGCGCCGTCAGCGCGTCCCCCTCGGTCTCATAAATCGGAATCATTTTTGGAATATTCGCCAGGCTCAGGATTTCCCGAACATAACTCTGCGGCTTGAGAAGGCTGAGCTGCGCCTGTTGAAGCTTGAAGCTCTGCGAGAGAAGGACGAGTAGCCCGAGACCAGAGCTATCCACGAATCGAACCTGCTCCAGGTTCACAATCAGGTGCTGGCAATTCCGGCTCTTCACCTGTTCGACGGCAGTCTTGAAGGCCGCCCGATTACTGTAGGTGAGATCGCCTTTCACATCCAAGACCATGGCGTCCTTCACGGCACGCTGTGTGATTTCCATGAACGGGTCCTTTCATTGCATTACGCACAAGTGAGGTCGTTCGCGTCCGCGCCTGCCGCACGCGTCTGTCAGGCCGCTCGGGAGAGACGGTTCGCGTAGGCGCACATCGCCCCATGTACCCCTCGATACTCTATCGGTCGGTTACTGTCGATTCTTAACCAGCCGGATACCATACCAACAATAGGAGGTAGACCAGATAGGCCGTCGCCATGGTGCCGGAGAAGGTCCAGACCAGCAGCTGCCCCAGACGGCGATGCCGCGACAGTCTGGAGGACATGGCCCCCACACTCCCGTGGCGAATCCGATGGAGCCCCATATAGAGGTTGTAGCCGCCGAGACCGATCGTCGTCACCGCCAGCGCCATGTGCACCGAGAACAACGGCACATACAGCGTCCAGTACTGCCGGTCCGTCCCCCCAAATCGTTCGCGCCCGAAGAGCACTTGTTTCAAGACATAGGCCACGAGCCAGATCCCGACGATCGTACAGGCCACGATCATCCGCCGTGAATGATGCGACACCTCATGCTGCCTGGCGGATCGCACGCCGGCCATCGCCACCAGATAGGCCGCCGTCAGGCTGATCAGCACGCCGTACCAAAGCCCAGTCTTTATGTCCATCATGCCCTCCAACGACGCAGGAGAGATGCCTGCCGCTGACTGCTCTATCGGTTGGGCAAGCCCCTGGCTGAATGTCCAACGTCAGCTCCTCAATGCACTGCGGGCATGGTCGGCCTGACAGCTGTGAACGCAAGAGCCGGACCAACAAGCAAAGCGCGGCCTCAGCCCTTGAGCGCGGCGGCATCGGGTTGCGACTGGATGTAGGCCTGAAGCGTCATCTCCAGTTCCTGAAGCACTCGCAACAAGGCAGGACATTGGGAACGGCCAGGCAGGGTTTGCCCCATACATGTCGAAAAGAGCAGCAAGAATTTATCGGCGCCCAACATAGACGCGCTTTCCGCAAGTTCATTCAGCAACCGCCCAAGATTCTCGGAAATCGGCTCGTCCGAGTCTCCCTGTTCCAGCACCACAATCGGGAGGGTGGCAGTCAATTGAGCCGCAAATGCAAGAGCCAGCTCATGATACTCCCCCAACTTAATGTCCAATCGCTCCATCGTTTTCTTTGCGCTCAGCAGCACGGCCGGCTGAGATTTTATGAGCTGTTCAACCCGCTTGATCAATTCTTGCCGGTCGATGGGTTTGACCAGGAAGCCATCGCAGGCTAAGCTCTGTACCCGTTGAATCGTGGCAAGATCGCCATGCGCCGATGTGACGAGCATGGGAATGCGGTCCGGACTCAGCAAGGCCCTGGCCTTCTCAATAAACTCAAACCCATCCATTTCCGGCATCATGTAGTCCGTGATGATCAGCTGGAGGTCCGGCATGTCAGCGAGAGTTGCCAGCGCTTCTTTCCCATTCCCGGCCACCACCGTCTGATACCCCTGTGCCTTCAGCATAAGCCCTAACAGCCTTGCATTGACCGGATTATCTTCAACAATCAGAATAGACATCGTGCTCGCTCCTTGCCGTCACATGTACTGCGGTGACCACCATCGTACGGTCGCCCAGCGCAGATCAGAATCCCGTCCCGCCAGAGGCCGTCTGCACCGGACGGTCATCTATTGAGTCTGAGGATGAGGCCGGCGCGCCGATCCAGCGCGCGAGGACCTCTCCCAAAATCTTCGGTTGCACGGGTTTACTCAAGTAGTCATCCATGCCGGCCGCGAGGCACAGGCCTCGGTCCTCCTGCAGGGCATTCGCCGTCATGGCGATAATGGGAATATGGCGAGGGATACGTTTCTCCCCGGTGGCCTCTTGCCCGTCGCCCATCGCCTCTCGCCTGCGGATCTCACGCGTTGCGGCAAACCCATCCATCTCCGGCATCTGGCAGTCCATCAAGACCGCGGCATAGGGGATGCGCGCCACGGCATCGAGGGCCTCCAGGCCGTTCGCCGCGAGATCCACACGATAGCCCAACTTTTCCAGCATGCGGACGGCAACCTTCTGATTGACCATGTTGTCATCGACCAGCAGAATCTTCGCGGTCGCCGCGGCGTTCCGCTCGGCCAAACTATGACGCGTGACCAGCGGAGGCGCGATCCGGTCTGCGGATGAGCCCTCACCGACGGTTGCCTGTGCGGATAGCTTCAGCACAGTGGTGAGACATGCGTACAGTTGCTTGGCATGCACCGGCTTGGAGAGGTAGGCGGCATAGCCTGCCGCCTGCGCCGCTTTAGCGTCGCCGCGCTGCCCCTGAGACGCCAAGAGCACGAGCCTGGTGGGCGCCAGCATTGGATCGGCCTTGATGGCGCTCGCCAATTCCAAACCGCTCATGCCGGTCAACTGCATATCGATGACCGCCAGATCGCACACAGACCCCCGCGCGGCAGCCTTGGTCAACAGTGCCAGGGCCTGCGGACCATCCTTCGCCACCAGGCACCGGACGCCCCATCGCTCGGCGCAGAGTTCCAAGACGCGTCGATTGACGGGATTGCCATCCACGATGCAGAGCTGCAGCCCCTGCAAACCTTGCGGCTCCACGGCTCCCGATGAGGCGATACCCTGCGGCTGTTTGCCGAACTGAGCCGTGAACCAGAACGTACTGCCTTCGCCAAGCTTGCTCTCCACGCCGATCTCGCCGCCCATGAGTTCCGTGAGTTGTTTGCAGATGGCCAGCCCCAATCCAGTGCCGCCGAATTTTCTGGTCGTCGAGCTATCGGCTTGCGAAAACGACTGAAACAGGCGCCCTTGCGCCTCAGGAGACAGACCGATACCGGTATCACGGACCTCAAACCGTACCCTGGCATCGGCATCGGTTTGCTGCACCAGCGTGACGGATAGCACCACATCACCCTGCGCCGTAAACTTAATGGCATTGCCCACCAGGTTGAGCAGGATCTGGCGGATTCGTCCCGGATCGCCGCGAAGGGCCGCCGGCACTTCTGCGTGAAACAGACAGGCGAGGTTCACACCCTTCCCGGATGCGCGCTCGGCCAACAGATCCACCGCTTCGTCCACCGTGGTGCGGAGGTCGAAATCGATGAGTTCAATGTTCATCTTGCCGGCTTCAATCTTGGAATAGTCGAGGATATCGTTGATGATGTTGAGCAAATGGTTCCCGCTGCTGCGGACGGTCTCGGCAAACTCCCGCTGCTCCGCGGTGAGGTCTGTGTCGAGCAGGAGGCTGGTCATGCCGATCACCCCGTTCATGGGGGTCCGAATCTCATGGCTCATCGTAGCCAGAAAATTGGACTTGGCTTCCGTGGCGGCCTTCGCCTGATGGAGCGCGACGTCGAACGATTCATTCATGAGCTCCAATTGCTGCGCATAGGCCTTGAGCGCGGCCTCGGATCGCTTGCGTTCGGAAATATCCACCGCCAAGCACAAAAAGCCGATAATCGCTCCGCTGAAATCCTTGAGCCCCGTGACCGAGAGCAAGACGGGGAACCGCGTGCCATCCTTTTTGATGTAGGTCCATTCATGTTCATTGATCAAGCCTCGCCGAGTCTTGGCCACAAACACGTCAAAGCCCGGCTCGATCCGCTCGCCCAACTCCATGGAGAAGTCCGTGGCTCGATCCATGACTTCCTGTGGGTCATGAATAATGGCGGGAGTCACCTTGCCGATGACCTCCTTGGCTCCGTAGCCCAACATGCGTTCGGCAGCACGATTGAAGGTTTGGATGACGCCATCAGACGACGTGGCAATAATGGCGTAGTCGGTGGAATCCAACATCGCCTTCTCCCAGTTCGCCCTGAGCGTGATCTCCTCTTCAACCTGCTTGCGCTCGGTGATGTCGAGCACGGTCCCATGCATTCTAACTGGCGTTCCTGTTGCATCCCTGACAATATCGCCTCGACATTGAATGAAGCGCACCTTGCCAGACGGATGTACGATGCGGCAGTCCACCTCGTACGATCCCCCCTCATTGAGTGCGCCCTCGACGGCAGCCAGGACCTTTCCCCGGTCCTCGATATGTACGGCCTGCTTGAACAGTTCGTAGGTCGGTTCGACTGAGTTCGGGGCATAGCCGAATATCCGATACTGCTCTGCAGACCATTCTTCTATGCCGGTTTGGATGTACCATTCCCAACTGCCGAGATGGGCCAGTTCTTGTGCTGCCGTGAGAACGGCCTCACGCTTCCGTAATAACGACGCCACGCGCTTGCGCTCGGTGATGTCGGCAAAGGTCACCACTGCACCTTTCACTACCTCCCCCTCATAGACGGGACAGGAATCAATCTCGACCGAGAACGAAGTCCCATCCCGACGCCAGAAGAGATCCTCGTCGGCATGGAATCCCTTGCTGGCCCAGCAGGCGCGGTAGATCGGGCATTCGTCAGGGGAATAGGAGGAACCATCTTCATGGGAATGATGAGTGAGCATATGGAGGTCCTTACCCACCAGCTCCTCCGGTCGATAGCCCAGCATGAATGCGCCTGACCGGTTGATAAAGGTGCAGCTCCCTTGCCGATCGATGCCACAGATTCCTCCGGCCGACGAATCCAGCAAGAGGCGAACCTCACAAGCCAGGCGCTCGCGTTCAGCCGCCGCCTTCACGTCCTGACTGATATCGCGCAGGATGGCCACCGCAAATGAGCCCTCCTCCGTGTCCATCTGACTCAACCCTGCTTGGATCGGAAACTCGGTCCCATCCCGTCGACGGCCGGCAATCGAGATGTTGCCTCTCATCGTCCTTGACTGAGGCGACGCGTGGAAACTCGCCCGGTGCGTACGGTGCACCGCTCGAACAGATTCTGGAATCAGGACCTCGACCGATTGGCCGATCAATTGTCCCGGCTCATAGCCGAATATCAGATCGACCTGCCGGTTAGTCAACACGATGGTACCGTCGACATCGGCCATCACGATCGCAGCCGGCGCATGCTCCAGCAGCATCTGAAACTTGGATTCAGCAGCCCTCGCCCGCTTGCCTTCATAATTCATCACCTCCATAGATCGGGAAAGGCTGGAGATACTCCAGAGCAGGGCTGCCATCAACGGCAGAAAGATCGCGACACCTGCCGCACCGACTTTCAGCACGACGCCCCTGATCGGAACCAGGATATCGCTCCGGTCGACACGCACCAACACGCCCCACCGCTTCCCCCCGATATCTTCTGTTCTCCTGGTCTGCGCATACCCGGTCACAACCTCGACGTCCCGGCGGTTATGCCGCTCCTCCACGAATCCAGCCGTGCCCCCCTCAACTAACCTGGCCGAGGGAAGCCCCAGTTGTTTGAGATTGACCCGTCCCTCTTCCCTGAGAAACGAATCGACGAACACCTCTCCGTCATGTTTCACAAATAGATACTCGATATGCGTCCCCGTTCCCCATTGCGCCTGCAAAGCCGTCACGGAACGCGCAAACATATCTTCCAGAACCGACAACCCCACGTGGGAGATCATCGCCCCTATCAAGAGGCCGCGCTCATTCAAAACCGGACCGCTAAACGCCACCACGTGCACGCCCTCTTCATCTTGTATCGGATCCTGAATCACCGTGCTCCGGTCTCGCTTTGCAGCCTGGAATCCAGGGTCCTGACTCATATCACGGCCTTTGCTGGCCGGATCGGACGCAGCCAGGACCCGGCCCTCCACATCGATGAAGCCCGCCCAACGATACACGGAATAGGTGTCCAGTAACCCGCGGAGGCGTCGCTCCATCGCCACACGATCGCGCCGCTGAAACACCGATGCCTGGGAGATGATCTGGATGTCGCCGTAGCGCTCGTCCATCTGCATGTCGAGCTTGTCCGCGATGTCGACAGCGGCTAACGCGAGGCTCTGCCCGGCGGAGTCCACCCGGCTCGTTTCGACATAATGCATAACGACGCCCCCCGCCAGGCATGCGATCAACGTCATGGCGACGATCAGCGCCGGTAGCCAGCGGCTACGGGAATGGACGTTTAGCAGTCTCTCCACAGAATGGCCTCGTGACGGCGCCGGTTCGCACCAGTGAATGATATAAAAATGAGGACGCCACAGCTGACAGGGATAGCTGTCGCGAGATGACGCTCCTCGTCATATAGTTCTTCGGACTGTTTGCACGTAAACTTAACGGCGACGAACGATAATCAGGAGAAGAGCAATGGCTGGGTACGGATCAGGCTCTCGCCTGACGCCCTGGAAGGGCTCTGGGGACGCGAGCAGACAGGAGGGATACTGGCAGGCAGTGTAAGACATCGCGGACACCGTCACGTAGAGGGCCGATGGGACGATCGGTCAGGCGACCTACCCCGGCCCCCGCAATGCGGCAGGTATGTCGGATGACCCGGTGCCGGCCTCTCCGTCAGCCGTCGTCGCCGGTGACTCGTCCCGTTCAGGCAAGGGCGGCGCCTTACGCTCTAAGACGACGATTTCGACTCGACGATTTTTCGCACGATTCTCCGCAGTTTCGTTGGGCACGAGAGGTCTGGAATCGGCATATCCGATGGCCGAAAGGTTCTTCATCGGCACCCCGTACAGTTCACCTAACGCCCGGACTACCATCACCGCTCGCATCGAAGAGAGTTCCCAATTGGATGGGAACTGCGCCGACCGGATCGGCACATTGTCCGTATGACCTTGCACCCTGACCTGACGATCGAGTTCGACCAGCACCTCGGCGAGCGTCTGGAGAAATGGCAGGGCCTCGGGACGGAGCACCGCCGCCCCGCTCTCGAACAGGACCAGCTCAGGAAGCGACAGGACGATGGTGCTCTCGCCCGGCTCAGTCATGAGGATGGGCTCGATTTTGGCAGACACCTGGAGCGCCTTGAGAGCCTGACGCAGGCGTCGAACCGCCAAATCCCTTGAGGGGATCACATTGGGCACAATGTTGGCCGGCTTGCTGGCACCGACTTGAAATGGCGTGGGGGAAGAAGGCGGACTGACGATCGGATTTAATGCTGCCTTAATAGACTCACTCACCGTGCGGAACTTGCCCTCGTTCACCGAGGAGATCGAATACATGACGACGAAAAACGCAAAGAGCAGGGTGATGAAGTCCGCATAGGACACCAGCCACCGCTCGTGATTCTCATGTTCTTCGTGTTTCTTTTTTCCCATGTTCGGCTATGAATAGTGATCAGTGATGGGTGATGAGTGATCGGTGCTTAGAAACCCGTCATCGATTGATGCCCTGTTGTTCCGATCGTTTCAGTTCTCACGGCTCATGCTCCTCTTTGCACATCACTCATCACCCATCACTGATCACGTCTCCCTACTTTTTCGCTTCTTTCGTTCTCTCGGATACAGGCAGAAAACTCTCGAGTTTTTCCTGCAAGAGGCGCGGATTCTCGCCTTGCGCCAATCCCACGAGTCCCATAATGATCATCATGCGCGAGCCCGCTTCTTCCTTGATCTTGAATTTCATCTTGCTGGCCAGCGGAAGAAAGAACAGATTGGCCGCGGCCACACCGTAGACCGTCGCCACGAACGCCACGGCGATGCCGCCGCCGAGTTTGGAGGGGTCGGCCAGGTTTTCCATGACGTGAATCAGCCCGAGCACCGCGCCGATGATCCCGACGGTCGGCGCATAGCCGCCTGCGGCCTCCCAGACCTTCGCCGCGTTGAGGCCCTCTTCTTCATGATGTTCGACGTCAATCTCCAGGATCTCATGCACCACCTTGGGATCGGTCCCATCCACGATCAACTGCACGCCTTTGCGGAAAAATGGATCGTGGATGTCCTTCAGCTTGCCTTCGAGCGCCAAGAGCCCTTGCTTCCTGGACACATTCGCCAGATCGAGGATCGTCTTAATGGTGCCTTTGTTGTCGTGTTTGGGATTCATGATGCCGAGACTGAGCATCGAGATCCCCTTCAACACGACGGACAGCGGATTCTGCACGCAGACCGCCCCGATAGTGCCGCCCATCACGATAATGAAGGCGGTGAGCTGCATGATAGAGCCGATATGGCCGCCTTCGAGGGCCTGCCCCCCGACGATGGAGCCGAGTGCGAGAACGATTCCTAGAATGGTCGCAATATCCACGTCGCGCGGTTCCTTCTCTGTCAATGACTGGATCCAGCATGTACTCGTCCGGCCCGATACCCATGCTTTCGTACTATAGCCAGCCCGGCGTGAGCTCTGGTACGGTGCAGCACCACAGGGATTGGGAGGTCGATGTGAGCGAACTGGACTGTCTGATACTCGATGCCAAACAAGCCATCCTTCACGAACAATATCGACGGTTCCAGGAGCTCCAACAGGAGAAGAAGTGGGCCGAAGCCATGCAACAGTTTCAAACCACGATGAGTTGCGCCTCCGACCTCCTGAACGAATCGCTCGGACTGTTGGAACGCGTCATCGAAAAACAACGGCTGAAATCTCAGCCACCGCCCCCTAGCGCCCCGCCCCCTGCCCTGTAGCCGCATCCAGCGTGGCCTGCTCATTGGGCATCAACAGGCGATTCAGATCCAAGACAATCAGGAGACGATTGTCGATCCGGCCCACGCCCTGCGTGAATTCCGCGCCGGCAGAACTGCCGAACGAGGGCGGCGGTTCAATCGTGGATTTCGGAACGCGCAGCACCTCCACCACTTCATCCACGATCAATCCCACCATCCGCTGCCGCACTAAGACCACCATAATACGGGAATTATCGGACTTCTCGACCGGCGGGAGCCCAAAACGGCGCCGGAGATCCAGGACCGGAATAATCCGACCGCGCAGATTGATCACCCCTTCGACGTAAGCCGGCGCCTTCGGCACCCGCGTGATTTCGACCATGCGATTGATCTCCTGGACGCTCAAGACATCCAGCGCGAATTCTTCACGGCCGATCAGGCAGGTGACCAGTTGGCGGAGGTCATCCCCGGCGACCGCTTCCCGGGTCAGCACGCCGGCGCCCCCACCCTGGCCCTGTTGCGCCTCAACTTTTTCTTCGACAATCATCGGTATCTCCTCTCTTCAGCGTGATGCTAGACCTTGAACGATCCCACAATCCCTTGCAGCTCAACGGCCAACTGGCTGAGGTCATGGCTTGCTTTGGCCGACTCATTGGCGCCCGACGCGGATTCCTTCGTCACCTTCGCGACATTCTCAATGTCGTTGGCGATTTGCTGCGTGGCCACCGACTGCTCTTCCGAGGCCACGGCAATCTGGCGAATCATATCCGCGCTTTCGGACACCATCTGCACGATCCGGGTGAGCGCTTCGCCGGTCTTGTTGACCAGTTCGACACCGCC